>JAWSUF010000077.1 GCA_033549365.1 Acidobacteriota bacterium | reverse complement strand
GCGAAGCTGGCGAAGTGGAGGCAAATCCGGCATAATCTGGCTATGGTCAGATACGCCACGGGAGCTCATACCAAGCATCGACTGCAATACCATTTGGTATGGATCCCGAAGTATCGGAAGCGTGTGTTGCAAGGCAAAATCGCCATCCGCCTGAAAAAACTTTTGTATGAAGCCTGTCGGATGAACAATTGGTGGATCAGCGAGATCGCGATTCAAGATGATCACCTCCATATCGTTGTGCAGGTTCCTCCTAAGAACAGTGTGGCCGAAGTTGTGCAAATCTTCAAAGGGGGAACGAGTCGGGTGTTGAGAAAAGAATATCCGGAATTGGAGGAATTCTTGTGGGGAGAGAGCTTCTGGGCGGATGGGTATTTTGCCGAAACGGTCGGCCAAGTCAATGAAGCTATCGTTAAGAAGTACATCCGTGATCAGCGAAAAAACCCATAGTCAGATTATGCCACAGGGCCGAAACCCCGGGCTTCAGCCCGGGGAGTTTTCATT
>JAWSUF010000075.1 GCA_033549365.1 Acidobacteriota bacterium | reverse complement strand
GCTGTTTCCCTCTCGACCACGAATCTTATCACCCGCAGTCTGACTCCCGGGGTCTTAAATTACGGCATTCGGAGTTTGACTGAGTTCGGTAACCTTGTCGGGCCCCTAGCCCAATCAGTGCTCTACCTCCGCAATTAAACCCCCGAGGCTAGCCCTAAAGCTATTTCGGGGAGAACCAGCTATTTCCGGGTTCGTTTAGCATTTCACCGCTATCCACAGCTCATCCCCTGATTTTTCAACATCAGTGGGTGCGGGCCTCCACTCGGTTTCACCCAAGCTTCACCCTGGCCATGGATAGGTCACCCGGTTTCGGGTCTACAGCTGACAACTTATTCGCCGGTTAAGACTCGCTTTCGCTGCGGCTCCGGAATTTAAATTCCTTAACCTTGCTGCCAACCATAACTCGCCGGCCCGTTCTACAAAAAGTACGCCATCACACTGTAGCAAGCTACATAGTGCTCTGACTGCTTGTAGGCTCATGGTTTCAGGTTCTATTTCACTCCCCTCC
>JAWSUF010000074.1 GCA_033549365.1 Acidobacteriota bacterium | reverse complement strand
GGGTGTGGGTCTCGCACGGCGACGCTGACGATGGTCTTCAAGCTCGCCACGCAAGCCGAGCGGCGCTGGAGAAAACTTAACAGCGTGTCGATGCTGGCTCATGTGATTCGAGGCGTTGTGTTCGTCGACGGCGTGATGGAGAAGGCGGCCTGAATGAAACATCAGGATAGGCTCAAAGATTTCTCATACACTAGAGTCGAGGACAGGCGCGGTGGCCGTAGGAGGCAGGGAGTAGCCGTTTCCGGCCGCTTTCGCGTTGTCGCCGGTGCCTCAGGCTGTTCCATAGCTCCGTTTCCTGTCCCCGCTCATCAAACCGTGCATGCGATTTTCCCGCACACGGCTTTCCGGTGGTCTCTCATGTCGCCGCATTACGCCGCAGCCGGGTATCGGACAGTCCCACGCAGGCGAAATAGTCCTTGGCCATGGAAAAAGTCAGCCGTCCAGGTTGGAACATCGGTCGCTCTCAGATGCCGGCCTTTTCGCCGGATCATGAAACGATTCAACCGACGCCTATGTCTGGCGTCGGT
>JAWSUF010000073.1 GCA_033549365.1 Acidobacteriota bacterium | reverse complement strand
ATAAAAAGACAAGACTGGATTAAATAAGATTTAAACCAGCGAAAAAATCTCGTCAAAAGATGAGTAACAGATCTAACTAAGATCTAAATCAAGTAATCTGCTCAAGCTTACTCTTTTAGAGTGAGGGAGAGAAAAGATAAAAGATTTATTTGGAGAGTTTGATCCTGGCTCAGGACGAACGCTGGCGGCGTGCTTAACACATGCAAGTCGAACGGACAGATTTAGTAGAAGCCTTCGGGTGGAAGCTAAAGAAGTTAGTGGCGGACGGGTGAGTAACGCGTGGGTAACCTACCCATTAAACTGGGATAACTTCGGGAAACCGAAGCTAATACCGGATAACACCGAGGGTTGCATGACCTTTGGTTGAAAGGTGGCCTCTATATATAAGCTACCGATAATGGATGGACCCGCGTCTGATTAGCTAGTTGGTGAGATAAAAGCTCACCAAGGCGACGATCAGTAGCCGGCCTGAGAGGGTGACCGGCCACACTGGGACTGAGACACGGCCCAGACTCCTACGGGAGGCAGCAGTG
>JAWSUF010000072.1 GCA_033549365.1 Acidobacteriota bacterium | reverse complement strand
GTTGCCTTGGTGAGCCGTTACCTCACCAACTAGCTAATGGGACGCGGGCTCATCCGGAAGCGAAAAACTTTCTGCACAGAAGCATGTGCTTCCGTGAAGGTATCCGGTATTAGCAGCCCTTTCGGGCTGTTATCCCAGACTTCCGGGCAGATTGCCCACGTGTTACTCACCCGTGCGCCACTAGGTTCTTCGGGTAGCAAGCTACCCTAAAACCCCGTTCGACTTGCATGTGTTAAGCACGCCGCCAGCGTTCGTCCTGAGCCAGGATCAAACTCTCCGTAAAGTATTTTCAACCTGCCATAAGCGTCGCATTGCGTTGTTGCTGCGGGAACCTGACATCCTCAACGTATACAAATACGTCTCCGGTGTCAGAACCCCTTGCGCCTAGCACTGCTTGCTTCTGCCAGTTTGAACTTCTTGTAGAAAGTTGATTGAATGGCTCCAATTTGTTTTGAAGCGTTTGCTCGTCCGGTTCAGAGGCTACCGTAGTATCCCCTGCCTCGACGAAGCGTAAAAGTTGTACATCGATAAAT
>JAWSUF010000071.1 GCA_033549365.1 Acidobacteriota bacterium | reverse complement strand
CCGGGAGGGGAGTGAAATAGAACCTGAAACCGTATGCTTACAATCAGTGGCAGCACTATGGCATAGCCTAGCTATGTGATGTGTGGCCGCGTACTTTTTGTAGAACGGGCCAACGAGTTACGTTCTGTAGCGAGGTTAAGTGGTTCAGCCACGAAGCCGCAGCGAAAGCGAGTCTGAATAGGGCGCATGAGTTGCAGGACGTAGACCCGAAACCGAGTGATCTACCCATGGCCAGGGTGAAGCTTGTTTAAACGCAAGTGGAGGACCGAACCCACTAATGTTGCAAAATTAGGGGATGAGCTGTGGGTAGAGGTGATATGCCAAACGAACTTGGAGATAGCTTGTTCTCCCCGAAATAGCTTTAGGGCTAGCGTCGGATGATGAGTCATGGAGGTAGAGCACTGTTTGGGCTAGGGGCCTTACCAGGTTACCGAACTCAGACAAACTCCGAATGCCATTGACTTTAGTCCGGCAGTCAGACTGCGGGAGATAAGTTTCGTAGTCGAAAGGGAAACAGCCCAGACCGTCAGCTAAG
>JAWSUF010000070.1 GCA_033549365.1 Acidobacteriota bacterium | reverse complement strand
GAGTCTGTCACTTCAGAATTTATAGTGATACATAAGAAGATGGGGTTTCAGGGGTTTCTCCTGAGTTACCCCTCTCTGTTCTTTGAAAAATCTATAGTACCCAGCCAGATGTTTGAATGTTTTATTACAAGACCCCCTTTACCCAAAAGGGACGGTCTTACAAAAAGATGGGGATGAAAGAGGGACCTGGATTTATTCTTAAGTTCCTTGCTTATCCTCAGAAATACGGAGAGTTTGATCCTGGCTCAGGATGAACGCTGGCGGCGTGCCTAACACATGCAAGTCGAACGAGAAGCTGACTTCTGATTCCTTCGGGATGATGAAGTTAGCAGAAAGTGGCGAACGGGTGAGTAACGCGTGGGTAATCTACCCTGTTTTAGTGGGGGATAACCCTCCGAAAGGAGGGCTAATACCGCATAATATCTTCTCCTCATAAGAGAAGAAGATTAAAGATGGCCTCTATATTATGCTATCGCTTCAGGATGAGCCTGCGTCCTATTAGTTAGTTGGTGGGGTAATGGCCTACCAAGACCACAAT
>JAWSUF010000069.1 GCA_033549365.1 Acidobacteriota bacterium | reverse complement strand
GACCCTTATATCCAGGGCTACACACACGCTACAATGGTCTGTACAATGGGTAGCCAAGCCGCGAGGCGGAGCCAATCCTGAAAGCAGGCCTCAGTTCAGATTGCAGTCTGCAACTCGACTGCATGAAGCCGGAGTTGCTAGTAACCGCAGGTCAGCAATACTGCGGTGAATACGTTCCCGGGTCTTGTACACACCGCCCGTCACGTCATGGAAGCTGGCAACGCCTGAAGCCGGTGGGCTAACCGAAAGGGGGCAGCCGTCTAAGGTGGGACTGGTGACTGGGACGAAGTCGTAACAAGGTAGCTGTACCGGAAGGTGCGGCTGGATCACCTCCTTTCTAGGGAGTTCCTGATCAAAGGCCTGCGGGCTGGCGATCTACTCCAAAAGACCTTTCCCGAGCGAGGTCGGTTTCCTATCACTCTTGAGTTGTTAAGGCAAGTACCTTAGCATGTTGGATATGCCGCAAGCGGGCCTGTAGCTCAGTTGGTTAGAGCGTTCCTCTGATAAGGGAGAGGTCACTAGTTCGAGTCTAGTCAGGCCCACAGCAAA
>JAWSUF010000068.1 GCA_033549365.1 Acidobacteriota bacterium | reverse complement strand
AGCCAGGCGGCAAATTCTTCATTGGCTTTAACCAGACCGTCGGCACGTACGCTTAAGATGATCGCCCGTAGTTTATGGAGCACATCATCGGCCCGCTCGGGGCGGTCGGCAATTTCCGGGTTAAGTTTGATCAGCGCTTCCCGCACCCACGGTTCTGCCAGCACTTCCTGGGTTTGCCGCGGCAGATCGGCCGGGCTGATGTAATACCAGCCAAGCCCGCCAGGGGTTTCATCTGGACCGGTCTCGCGAACCACTTCCGGTAGCCCGCGGCCTAAAGGACCAGCCAGGCGATCGCGGATGTAGGCTTCGACGGTGTTGGATTCGGTGAAGGCACTCATTATAAGAACCTCCCTATCAATTCTTTTTTAAACAAATCAAGAAATTTATCACGCTTGATTACTTTTAAACAAGATTGTTCTATCAGCTTGCGGTTGTATAGAAATGAATCTTGTGTTGTTTTATTAGGCATTGGAATTTCTATATTGCGCAATCCTTCAGTATTTATATTATAGTTCCCCGCACTCGACTTGACATAAGTTCTAAGTTGACGTCTTAC
>JAWSUF010000067.1 GCA_033549365.1 Acidobacteriota bacterium | reverse complement strand
CGGTTATAAACACCCCTCGTTGCCGAAAGGTGCCCAGTCGGGCAGGTAAGTAGGCAGCGGTTGAGTAAGGCAAGGCGCGCAGGCGCAAAAAAAGAAAACAAAAGATCTTGACAGTTGAGTTGGGATTGGCTAGATTGTCCTTCTGTCGCAAACGAGCGGCAAGGGAAGTTCGGTCTTTGAAAACTAAATAGCAGACGCTTGAGATTGATTTGCGGGACAAGAAGTCAAATCAAAAAAACAGAATCAACTTATACAGTTAAACAACTGGAGAGTTTGATCCTGGCTCAGAACGAACGCTGGCGGCGTGCTTAACACATGCAAGTCGAACGCGAAAGGGACTTTCGGGTCCTGAGTAAAGTGGCGCACGGGTGAGTAACACGTGGATAATCTACCCGGTGATCTGGGATAACATTCCGAAAGGAGTGCTAATACCGGATAAGCCCACGGGCTCTTCGGAGCTTGCGGGAAAAGGTGGGGACCTTCGGGCCTACTGTCATTGGATGAGTCCGCGGCCCATTAGCTAGTTGGTAGGGTAATGGCCTACCAAGGCTACGATGGGTAGCTGGTCTGAGAGGATGATCAGC
>JAWSUF010000066.1 GCA_033549365.1 Acidobacteriota bacterium | reverse complement strand
CTTATCACCCGCAGTCTGACTCCCGGGGTCTTAAATTACGGCATTCGGAGTTTGACTGAGTTCGGTAACCTTGTTGGGCCCCTAGCCCAATCAGTGCTCTACCTCCGTAATTGAACCCCCGAGGCTAGCCCTAAAGCTATTTCGGGGAGAACCAGCTATTTCCGGGTTCGTTTAGCATTTCACCGCTACCCACAGCTCATCCCCTGATTTTTCAACATCAGTGGGTGCGGGCCTCCACTTAGTTTCACCTAAGCTTCACCCTGGCCATGGGTAGGTCACCCGGTTTCGGGTCTACAGCTGACAACTTAATCGCCCTATTAAGACTCGCTTTCGCTGCGGCTCCGGGAATTGATTCCCTTAACCTTGCTGCCAACCATAACTCGCCGGCCCGTTCTACAAAAAGTACGCCATCACACATCCTGGAAGTTGGAAGTTGGAAGCTGGTGATTAGATAAACACCTCTTTTAAGCTTTAAAAGCTTTTTAAGGTCATTTTTTCTAACTTCCAACCTCTAACCTCCAACCGCCAGTATAGTGCTCTGACTGCTTGTAGGCTCACGGTTTCAGGTTCTATTTCACTCCCCTC
>JAWSUF010000065.1 GCA_033549365.1 Acidobacteriota bacterium | reverse complement strand
GACTTGAATATCGCTGCTTGGCAAATCCTTCCGCAATGTTCGCGCAGATGGATTTGCTGGCACTTCGAATTTGATCAGCTAGCCCGTATTGTTCCCTCTTCGGAAAATTCATACTTGCTTTATGAATTTCCAAGGAAACCTTATAGGCTCGTTGAAATACATCAAGATCTTCAAATGATGAAATCATCAGTCTGGCTTTCTGTCCTCTGTATTCTGGTTTCTGACACCCGCAACTTCGGTACTGTGCTTGAGCCCCGGTAAATTTTCGGCGCAAATCCACTAGACCAGTGAGCTGTTACGCTTTCTTTAAAGGGTTGCTGCTTCTAAGCCAACCTCCTGGTTGTCTCAGCAGTTTCACCTCCTTTTCCACTTAGCACAGATTTGGGGACCTTAGTTGGCGGTCTGGGCTCTTACCCTCTCGACCACGGAACTTATCTCCCGTAGTCTGACTCCCGTGATTGAACTTGACGGTATTCGGAGTTTGCATGGGGTTGGTAATCCGGTAGGACCCCTAGCCCAAGCAGTGCTCTACCTCCATCAGTCATCTCACGAGGCTATACCTAAATATATTTCGGAGAAAACCAGCTATCACCGAGTTTGATTAGCCTTTCAC
>JAWSUF010000064.1 GCA_033549365.1 Acidobacteriota bacterium | reverse complement strand
GTTCTGGGTCCCAAGGTTCTGCTCATCAACATGATGGCCGGCTCGGGCGGCGATTACTTTCCGTGGATTTTCCGCAAGCTGGCCATCGGTCCCCTGATCGGAACGCGGACCTGGGGCGGCCTTGTGGCCTCGTGCGCGCCCTATCCCATGAAGGACGGCGGACGCGTCACCTCGCCGTGCAATGCCGTCTTCGAACCGGGCGTAGGCTGGGTCGCGGAAAACGAGGGCGTCCCGGCGGACATCGAAGTCCGCGTGGACGCCCGCTCCGTCGCCGCCGGGCGCGATCCGCAGCTCGAGCGCGCCGTCAAGGAAGCGCTGGATGCCGTCGCGCGTGAAGCAACACCAGAGGTCGAAATCCCGAAATACCCGCGCCCCGCCCGCCGAAAATAGATTTGTTGCTTGGCTTTGGCAATGCAAAGAAAACAATAAGGATGCATATTTCTTTCAGGGAAGGATACATGCTTAGAACGGCCATTTTATGGTGAAAAATGCTGTTCTAAGCATTTTATTGCGGAACTGAACAGACGGATATATAATAAAACTAAAGGAGCAAGTTTCTCTTAGAGGAGTGTTTTTTCCCATATAAAGGCCTCTCTAAGGGCTTAGCCAAACT
>JAWSUF010000063.1 GCA_033549365.1 Acidobacteriota bacterium | reverse complement strand
ATACATGCAAGTCGAACGAAGAGCTTTAGAGTAGCAATACTTTGATACCTCTTAGTGGCGAACGGGTGAGTAACGCGTTGGTGACCTGCCCCAAAGAGAGGGATAACAGTTCGAAAGGACTGCTAATACCTCATGTGATCATTCGGATTAGATGCCTTATGATTAAAGGAGCTTGCTCCACTTTGGGAGGGGCCTGCGTACCATCAGCTAGTTGGTAGGGTAATGGCCTACCAAGGCTATGACGGTTAGGGGACCTGAGAGGGTGGCCCCCCACAATGGAACTGAAACACGGTCCATACACCTACGGGTGGCAGCAGTAGGGAATATTGGTAATGTGCGAAAGCGCGAACCAGCAACGCCGCGTGTGCGAAGAAGGCCTTCGGGTTGTAAAGCACTTTTCGGGAGGAAGAGGAAGGACTGTACTCCCGGAATAAGTCTCGGCTAACTACGTGCCAGCAGCCGCGGTAATACGTAGGAGGCTAACGTTATCCGGATTTACTGGGCGTAAAGCGCGTGTAGGCGGTGTGGTAAGTTGGACGTGAAAGCTCCCGGCTCAACTGGGAGAGGTCGTTCAATACTGCCAAACTAGAGGATGGTAGAGGGAGGTGGAATTCCGGGTGTAG
>JAWSUF010000062.1 GCA_033549365.1 Acidobacteriota bacterium | reverse complement strand
GATGACTTGTGGCTGGGGGTGAAAGGCCAATCAAACCGGGAGATAGCTGGTTCTCCCCGAAAGCTATTTAGGTAGCGCCTCGTGAATTCATCTCCGGGGGTAGAGCACTGTTTCGGCAAGGGGGTCATCCCGACTTACCAACCCGATGCAAACTGCGAATACCGGAGAATGTTATCACGGGAGACACACGGCGGGTGCTAACGTCCGTCGTGAAGAGGGAAACAACCCAGACCGCCAGCTAAGGTCCCAAAGTCATGGTTAAGTGGGAAACGATGTGGGAAGGCCCAGACAGCCAGGATGTTGGCTTAGAAGCAGCCATCATTTAAAGAAAGCGTAATAGCTCACTGGTCGAGTCGGCCTGCGCGGAAGATGTAACGGGGCTAAACCATGCACCGAAGCTGCGGCAGCGACGCTTATGCGTTGTTGGGTAGGGGAGCGTTCTGTAAGCCTGTGAAGGTGTGCTGTGAGGCATGCTGGAGGTATCAGAAGTGCGAATGCTGACATAAGTAACGATAAAGCGGGTGAAAAGCCCGCTCGCCGGAAGACCAAGGGTTCCTGTCCAACGTTAATCGGGGCAGGGTGAGTCGACCCCTAAGGCGAGGCCGAAAGGCGTAGTCGATGGG
>JAWSUF010000061.1 GCA_033549365.1 Acidobacteriota bacterium | reverse complement strand
AAAGCAGTTTACAACCCATAGGGCCGTCATCCTGCACGCGGGATGGCTGGTTCAGGCTCGCGCCCATTGACCAATATTCCTCACTGCTGCCTCCCGTAGGAGTCTGGTCCGTGTCTCAGTACCAGTGTGGCTGATCATCCTCTCAGACCAGCTACCGATCGTCGCCTTGGTGAGCCGTTACCTCACCAACTAGCTAATCGGCCGCGGGCCCCTCCCCAGGCGGCCGAAGCCTTTGACCCCAGCTCCGAAAAGCCGTGGTCTTATGCGGTATTAGCCACCCTTTCGAGTGGTTATCCCTCACCCAGGGGCAGGTTGCCCACGTGTTACTCACCCGTCTGCCGCTCTACTCGCCCCCCGAAGGGGACTTTCGCGCTCGACTTGCATGTGTTAAGCACGCCGCCAGCGTTCGTTCTGAGCCAGGATCAAACTCTCCAATTGTACCCTTGGAGCGCCGTTCGATCCCGTCCGTACGCGGTCGCACGACCTTCGTCCGTCGTGCCTGCCTCTTCGCTATTCGGTTTTCAAAGATCGACCCGGCTCCGGCTGCCCCGGTGCCGTAGGGTAGACGCTCTTTATTATCCCACCCCACCTGCCCCTGTCAATCCCTTTTCGCCCCAGCCAACCCCGCG
>JAWSUF010000060.1 GCA_033549365.1 Acidobacteriota bacterium | reverse complement strand
CTTTAACTGGATACCAGATACCAGCGACTAACGACTAAAACAGTATCGAGTATTTAGTATGTAGTAAAAGAGAAGAAAACAGCAGAAACAAACTAAGATCAAATCTCTTTACCAAATACTAAATACTAACGACCAGATACTAAATAAAAAAAGTTTCAAGCGGTTATCAAATCGATAACCAACCTTTTGTCTTAGTCTCTTAGTCTTTAACTTCTTAGTCTTTAACTAAATACTAAATACTAACGACTAACGACTAGATACTAACGACTAAATCAGGGCCTTTAGCTCAGTTGGTTAGAGCGCACGCCTGATAAGCGTGAGGTGCCTGGTTCAACTCCAGGAAGGCCCACCATTTTTCGTATATTGTATGTCGTAAAAAAGCAAAGGACGAAATACGAAATACGATATACGAACAACGAATTAATATGGGGATGTAGCTCAGCTGGGAGAGCGCCGCCCTTGCACGGCGGAGGCCAGCGGTTCGATCCCGCTCATCTCCACCACTTATTCGTATCGCGTAGTGCGTATCGCGTAAGATAGAAATAAAAAGATGTAGGGGCGTATTGTATACGCCCTAATAGCGTACAACGTTTAGCGCGTAGAAATACAGTAATAGTTAATTTGCAATAAGTAATAG
>JAWSUF010000059.1 GCA_033549365.1 Acidobacteriota bacterium | reverse complement strand
CCGAACCCTTGGGACCTGCTTCAGCCCCAGGATGTGATGAGCCGACATCGAGGTGCCAAACCTCCCCGTCGATGTGGACTCTTGGGGGAGATAAGCCTGTTATCCCCGGGGTAGCTTTTATCCGTTGAGCGACGGCCTTTCCACTCAGAAAACCGCCGGATCACTAAGCCCTACTTTCGTACCTGCTCGAGATGTCTCTCTCGCAGTCAAGCTCCCTTATGCCTTTACACTCTAAAAGCACGATTCCCGACCGTGCCGAGGGAACCTTTGGGCGCCTCCGTTACCTTTTGGGAGGCGACCGCCCCAGTCAAACTGCCCGCCTGACAGTGTCCCAAAACCGGATTCACGGCTCAAGGTTAGAATCCCGATATTAAAAGGGTGGTATCCCAACAGTGGCTCCTTTGAGGCTGGCGCCCCAAATTCTCTGCCTCCCACCTATCCTGTACATTCAGTACCAAAATCCAATGTCAGGCTGCAGTAAAGCTCCACGGGGTCTTTCCGTCCTGTCGCAAGTAACCGGCATCTTCACCGGTATTACAATTTCACCGGGTCTCTTGTTGAGACAGCGCCCAAATCGTTACGCCTTTCGTGCGGGTCGGAACTTACCCGACAAGGAATTTCGCTACCTTAGGACCGTTATAGTTACGGC
>JAWSUF010000058.1 GCA_033549365.1 Acidobacteriota bacterium | reverse complement strand
CGTGTCTCGTGGTACTCAGGAACTCCCTAGGGTGAATCAGAATTTCGCATACCGGACTATCACCGTCTCTGGTCGGCCTTTCCATGCCGTTCCGCTATCCATCATCATCCCACGTCGGGGTCCTACAACCCCATACCCTCCGAAGAGAATATGGTTTGGGCTCTTCCGCGTTCGCTCGCCGCTACTGACGGAATCTCAATTGATTTCTTTTCCTGGGGGTACTGAGATGTTTCACTTCCCCCCGTTCGCTTCGTGCAGCTATGTATTCACCACACGATGACAGAGTATGACCTCTGCCGGGTTGCCCCATTCGGAAATCTCCGGGTCAAAGCCTGTTAGCGGCTCTCCGAAGCTTATCGCAGCTTTCCACGTCCTTCATCGCCTCCCAGTGCCAAGGCATCCGCCATCAGCCCTTAGTAGCTTAACCATAAAGCCTTTATAAACTAAGTAAACTAAAGTTCTTAGTACATAAAAATACTAAACGCTCTGTAGTACAACCGGTGTTCGCAAAAACACCAGCGTACAGTTTAGATACCCTGCTATTCAATTGTCAAAGAACAAATTTAACGTCAATCTCTCGCGTTAAAGACTAAAAAACCTGCAAATCTTGAAACACAATATTTACAGGCTTTTCAACCCCTAACAACAACCCACTCAC
>JAWSUF010000057.1 GCA_033549365.1 Acidobacteriota bacterium | reverse complement strand
AAGGACAATACATTCAGCGTTATAAAGGCTTGGGAGAAATGAATCCCGAGCAATTGTGGGAGACGACTATGGATCCCGACAAACGGGTGCTGCTCCAGGTGAAAATTGAAGACGCCGTGGAGGCGGATGAAATATTTACCGTTCTGATGGGGGACCAGGTAGAGCCTAGAAGAGAATTCATCGAAAATAATGCTTTGAATGTATCGAATCTCGATATCTGATCCTTGGTGCACTAGGGTCTTTCCGGAGGAAAAATGTTATCTGAACAGAATAAAGTCACTATAAACATAGAAGATGAAATGCGTAAGTCCTATATGGACTATGCGATGAGCGTCATCATCGGGCGGGCGCTGCCCGACGTTCGTGACGGCCTGAAGCCCGTGCACAGGCGTGTGCTTTTCGCCATGAACGATCTGGGCAATGACTACAACAAACCCTATAAGAAATCGGCCCGCGTGGTCGGCGATGTCATCGGTAAATATCATCCTCATGGGGATACGGGCGTTTATGACACGATCGTCCGTCTCGCCCAGGACTTTTCCATGCGGCACCCGCTGGTCGACGGTCAGGGGAACTTCGGTTCTATCGATGGCGACTCGGCGGCCGCCATGCGTTATACCGAGATTCGCATGGATCGCCTGGCCCATGAACTTCTGGCGGAT
>JAWSUF010000056.1 GCA_033549365.1 Acidobacteriota bacterium | reverse complement strand
GCAAAGATGCTACTGATCTCTCGGGTTTGCTTTTAGATGCCGGTGAAACTTTAATAACCGATTATTTATTGCGAATGGGTTGGCGAATGGAAACGACCTATTGATTTAATTGATCTTAACCCGTCTTCGACAGTCATAGATTGACGGCTAATGATAACATACAGATAATCAATGGGATAGGGGTGGTGTGAAAAAATCGCGTGTGCCTACGGTTTTAGGCACTCAAACGAACGTCCAGAACCTCCGGAGGAAGGGCTATCTTCAGCCGATTCAAGATGTTGGCTTGATCCGGCGTCAGTTCCGTCCGTCCATGGGCCGGCTCTCGATGAATCGCAACGTCGCCGAGCCGCGGGCTTCCAGCGCGTCTTCGGGGGAGATGAACCAGCACAGGCTCCTGACCAGCCTTCGGATCGCAGCTAGATCGAGCGAGTCGGAGCGGCCGAACGTATGGAGGACTTTGGCCCGGGCGAAACCGCTTTTTGGCTCACAGAAAAATATGTGTAGAAAACAAACAACTTAGCTCAGAAAATGCCTTAAAATATGCCTTTCACTGTCGAAGCCGGGATGACGACACGCAACCGGCGGGACGAGAGATATTGTCAAGTCTTGTGTATGAGAAATCTTTGAGCCTATCCTGATGTTTCATTTAGGCCGCCTTCTCCATCAC
>JAWSUF010000055.1 GCA_033549365.1 Acidobacteriota bacterium | reverse complement strand
AATACGTTCCCGGGCCTTGTACACACCGCCCGTCACACCACGAAAGCCGGCAACACCCGAAGTCGGTGGGCCAACCTTTATTGGAGGCAGCCGCCGAAGGTGGGGCTGGTGATTGGGGTGAAGTCGTAACAAGGTAGCCGTATCGGAAGGTGCGGCTGGATCACCTCCTTTCTAGGGAGTAAAGCAAGAAGAACCTTTAACCATAAATTCTGGAAACAACCCTTACCCTGTTTAGTTTTGAGAGAGCGCATAAGCTTTCTTTATTTGAAACGATCTTTTACAACGGTGGAGCACGAAGTGGGAAAGGAAACTGCTCATCAAGGAGCGGTTTTTTACCCTAGTGAGCTAACTCGACCAACCGCTTTTTAAAAGGGGCCTATAGCTCAGTTGGTTAGAGCGCACGCCTGATAAGCGTGAGGTCAGTGGTTCGAATCCACTTAGGCCCACCACATACTGGAAGTTAGAGGTTAGAAGTTGGAAGTTGGATAAAACCAAAGGCCAAAGTCAAAACCTCAAAACGACCGGGGACACACTGGAAGTTAGAGGTTAGAAGTTGGAAGTTGGATAAAACCAAAGGCCAAAGTCAAAACCTCAAAACGACCGGGGACACACTGGAAGTTAGAGGTTAGAAGTTGGAAGTTGGATAAAACCAAAGGCCAAAGTCAAAACCTCAAAACGACCGGGGAC
>JAWSUF010000054.1 GCA_033549365.1 Acidobacteriota bacterium | reverse complement strand
CGCCAAACAATAAAAGTGATCACAGCCGAAACGATGGCTACTCCGGTGAGAAGTTGAGCAGCACGGTCAGCCAGGTGTTGCGCCCTGGATTTGGATTGCTGTGCATCTGCTACGAGTCTCATGATGCCTGACAGCTTGGTATCATCGCCGGTACCGGTAACCTCTACGCGGAGCGAACCTTCGCCATTGATTGTACCGGCAATAACTTCGTCTCCTTCTACCTTTTTCACCGGCTTTGACTCGCCGGTAATCATTGATTCGTTTAAATCACTTTTTCCTTTTTGCACTACTCCATCCACAGGAATGCTTTCGCCCGGGCGGACCAGCACCAGGTCTCCTTTTTTAAGCTCACTTACAGCAACTTTCTCCTCCTCGCCCTGATCGGTAATACGCATGGCGGTATCCGGAAGAAGTTTTGCCAACTCCTTTAACGCTCCCTGCGCCTGAACGATCGAGCGCATCTCGATCCAGTGGCCCAGCAGCATGATTGTAATCAAGGTTGCCAGTTCCCACCAGAGCGCCGCTGCCTCGATTAGCTGAAGCTGCACAATCCATGAGAACAGAAAAGCGACAGCTATGGCCAGAGAGATGAGGGTCATCATGCCGGGCAACAGGGCCTTTAGTTCCCGCCATGCCCCCTGAATGAACACCCATCCGCCATAGAAAAAGATTATTGTGCCAAGAACCGGTGGAATCCAGGTAGACCCGAAAAATTCCGGTGCCTGATAACCGAGAAGCATTTGGATATGTTCAGACCAGAAGACCACGGGCAGAGTCAAGATCAG
>JAWSUF010000053.1 GCA_033549365.1 Acidobacteriota bacterium | reverse complement strand
GACCCGAAACCGTGCGATCTACCCATGGCCAGGATGAAGCGGAAGTAAAGTTTCGTGGAGGTCCGAACCAGGTGACGTTGAAAAGTCATTGGATGAGCTGTGGGTAGGGGAGAAATTCCAATCGAGCACGGAGATAGCTGGTTCTCGCCGAAATAGCTTTAGGGCTAGCCTTGGAGAAGAACTGCTTAGGAGGTAGAGCACTGACTGGTCAAGGGGCCTTCACCGGTTACCAACACCTATCAAACTCCGAATGCCAAAGCAGCCGCTCCAGGAGTCAGACTGCGAATGATAAGATCCGTAGTCGAGAGGGAAACAGCCCAGACCAACAACTAAGGTCCCGAAGTGTATGTTAAGTGGAAAAGGATGTGGGATTGCACAGACAACCAGGATGTTGGCTTAGAAGCAGCCATACATTTAAAGAGTGCGTAATAGCTCACTGGTCCAGGGATCCTGCGCCGAAGATAACCGGGGCTAAAACATACCACCGAAGTTTTGGATACTAATGGAATGAATCATGATCTGAAAAGAAAGTCGAATGACGGCAGCGCAAGCTGACAAGGGTTTGAGTCAGCTGGAAGCTTGCGCAATAACCATTCCGTAAAACGCAGCACCGATTCAGAGTGTGATTCATTCCATTAGTATGGTAGGCGAGCAATGTGTGCGGAGAGAAGTTCAGTTGTAAAGCTGGGTGGACTGCACACAAGAGAGAATGTTGGCATGAGTAACGCAAGGCAGGTGAGAAACCTGCCCGTCGAAAACCCAAGGTTTCCTGAGGAAGGCTCGTCCG
>JAWSUF010000052.1 GCA_033549365.1 Acidobacteriota bacterium | reverse complement strand
CGGTTTATTGAACGGGCGGAAATATTGTGGGAAAAGGGAACCAACCGGAGAAAATTTTTCAGGGGGGAGGTGGATAAATACACCTGGGTCGATATAGGTTCATCCTTTCTTCCCTCCGATATCGTGGCCGCGTTTCTATATGCCCAGCTGGAAAATATGGAATTAATTAATAACCGCCGGCAGGAAATTTTCGACTTTTATTATAAAGCCCTTGTACCGCTGACGAATGCCGGAAAAATCCGGTTGCCGTATGTTGCCGATGAATGCCAGTCCAACTGTCATCTTTTCTACATTTTACTCAACAGCGAAAATGAGCGGGACAACTTGATGAACTACCTGAAAAAACTAGGAATACTGGCAATTTTTCATTACCTGCCCCTGCATCTTTCCCAGGTGGGGCGCTCATTCGGGTACACGGACGGCCAGCTTCCGGTCACAGAGTCGTTGTCATCCCGTTTAATCAGACTGCCTTTTTATTACGAGATAACGAAAGAAGAACAGAAAACCGTAGTTGATGCCATTAAGGGGTTTTTCTAGTAAAACCTTGTTTTAAGGGATTCCAATTTGAGTTCCACCTCCAACGGTAATCCGCGGAGGTGGAAGACTTTCGAATTTTTAATTTTTGCCTTATGGAGCCGGCACCAGCCTGATCCAGGCCCAGCCGTAGAAATAGCTGCTGCCGCTGAGAACATCGCCGTCTCCCGCCCACAGGTCAAAGCGGTTGTCCGTAATATCAATGGTGCCCAGCAGGTACTCCTCATGCTGGTCCGTGCCCCCTTCGCCCTGCACATTGTCTACATAG
>JAWSUF010000049.1 GCA_033549365.1 Acidobacteriota bacterium | reverse complement strand
GATCGGTCATGACGGGCCGCACGGGAGCGACACCGCGGTTTCGGGCCAGGGTTTCCATATGAACCTGAAAATATCGGCTTTTTCCTGATGGAAACCTTCGATTTTCTTTGTGAGAATACGAGATATTGTGGCTGATGATATGTGTATTCCAATATTCTCAAGAAATTCATGTATTTTTGGTTCAGACATGTTGGAAGCGTGCTTTAAAGTCAGAATCAAAGACTTCACTCCATGGCCAAACTCTCCCTCAATTCCTTTTGGTAATTCTGCCATGTAAGTCTTTTTTTGGGATGGAGAATAAAATATTTCTTTCTTGAAGGCGGTGTTCTTTGTTGAAATGACAATATCCTGAACAACTACGGTTTCGTAGCCTTTGAACTCTGCATCTTCTGGCAAGATACCTGGATCGACTTTACATATATCAGTAAATTGGATTTGTATCTTGCTCAGTTTTTCCTTTGACTTCTTCTCACCAGGTGGAATGAGATTTTGTCTCTCTTTTTCTGATGATATATCTCCATATTTCTTTTTTGGTATGGGGAATTTAGGCCTACCTTGTTCTCCTTTTAATCGGTTCAGTTCATCATTCTTTTTTTGGAGTTCTGCCTTTAAGAATTGAACTTCTTCATTTAATGCCTCTATTATTTGAAGAAGAAGTCGAAATGCTTCAGCAGTCTTTTTGTCTGAAATATCATCTGGTTGGATTTTTAATGATTCCAAAATATTTGATATTTGAGATGAATTCATGGTAGGCACTGTAATAATTAGTCGAGTATATCTATATTTCTATTTGTATCATGGTTATTGCTTGTTATTACTAGGAGATAGCGGACGGCCTCTTCGGCCTGGCGGGAGTCGGTTTTGGCTTTCCGGGCCAGGATGATGCCGATGTTGT
>JAWSUF010000048.1 GCA_033549365.1 Acidobacteriota bacterium | reverse complement strand
GAAGGTAGCAAGAAAAAGATCTTAATTTTATAGAGATACGGTCAAGTTGAAAAGGGTATACGGTGAATGCCTTGGTACCAGTAGGCGATGAAGGACGTGGTTAACTGCGATAAGCCTCGGGGAGCCGGCAAACAGGCTTTGATCCGGGGATTTCCGAATGGGGAAACCTGCCCGAGCAAACCTCGGGTATCCTGACCTGAATACATAGGGTCAGGCGGCCAGACGGGGGGAACTGAAACATCTCATTACCCCCAGGAAGAGAAAGTAATAACGATTCCCTAAGTAGCGGCGAGCGAACGGGAAACAGCCTAAACCAATCTTGTGTGATAGCCTGCCGGCGTTGCAAGATTGGGGTCGCGGGACGTATCATGGTCTTCGGCAGAAGACCGCAGTGCAAGTCAGTTTGTTAGCCGAACGGTCTGGAAAGTCCGGCCACAGCAGGTAAAAGCCCTGTAGGCGAAAATGAACTGACAGCTGTGATATGTTCCCAAGTAGCACGGGACACGTGAGACCCCGTGTGAATCCGGGAGGCCCACCTCCTAAGGCTAAATACCAACTGGCAACCGATAGTGAACCAGTACCGTGAGGGAAAGGTGAAAAGCACCCCGACGAGGGGAGTGAAAAGTACCTGAAACCATGTGCCTACAGTCTGTGGGAGCCCTATGGGTCTTCGGACCAAGGGGTGACCGCGTGCCTTTTGCATAATGAGTCAGCGAGTTACTTTCTGCAGCGAGGTTAAGCCGAAAGAGGTGGAGCCGCAGCGAAAGCGAGTCCGAATAGGGCGAATGAGTTGCAGGGAGTAGACCCGAAACCGGGTGATCTATCCATGTCCAGGGTAAAGCTGGGGTAAGACCCAGTGGAGGCCCGAACCGTAGAAGGTTGAAAACTTCTCGGATGAGGTGTGGATAG
>JAWSUF010000047.1 GCA_033549365.1 Acidobacteriota bacterium | reverse complement strand
CTGACGGGACTCGAATACCTGAATTTCATCGGCGACGTCTACGGCGTTCCCCGCGAGGCGCGGCTCGAGCGGATCGGTCCAAAAAAACGATACAAAGACATACAAATAAATAATTCGCTGAGATATGGTGATATAGCGATTCTATACAACCTTCTACAACAATATGGAATAGTTGATACATTAAATCAATCAATTCCAAGAAGAGGTCTGCCAGCAGGGGAAATTCTCGCATCACTTGCACTAAATCATATAATAGATCGGGAAACCCTGAACTTGCTATCGAAATGGTATCAAGATACAGCACTTGAAGATTTCACAAAAATCCCATCAGGTAAATTAAACTCCACAAATCTTGGTGCTGTCATGGGTACTATCAAAAAATTAGTGCCTGAAGGAATGGTTGATGTTTGCATTAAATTATTCGATCAAATAAAACATCTTGAAAATGGATCAGCATCATTGCTTTATGACATAACTTCCACATATTTTTATACCACTAAACTTCCAAAAGCAAGACACGGGCATAATAGAGACGAGAATAATCAACCTCAAATAAATATTTCATTGGTTGCAACAAAAGACAAAGGTTTACCTATTTTTTTCAGGACATATGAAGGTAATATTACAGATGTAACCACTGTCAAGCAAATGATTCTTGATGTTAAACGGATAGATTTTGAAATTGATGATTTAATTCTTGATCGGGGGATGGCATCCATTACTAATTTACAATCACTTGCTGAGACCCAGAATAAGATCATAGGTGGTATTCCGTTGACCTCGAATGAGGCAAAAGAGCTTGTAGAATGTGATATTTCTGAGGAGAATGAATTATTACGACCGTCTGGATTAGTTTATTATGAAGACAAAACCACAACACTTTTTGGTATAAATGGAAGAGCTATTATCTGTTTTAATCATACAGATCTTGAACAAGCACGCTCTCTCAGATTGAAAAAAATAACGGTAGCAGAGAAAACTCAGGTCCGGAAATAT
>JAWSUF010000046.1 GCA_033549365.1 Acidobacteriota bacterium | reverse complement strand
GGGGAGGCGTAGCGAAAGCGAGTCTTAACTGGGCGAACAGTCGCTGGGAATAGACCCGAAACCGGGCGATCTATCCATGAGCAGGTTGAAGGTTGAGTAACATCAACTGGAGGACCGAACCAGGATCTGTTGAAAAAGATTTGGATGACTTGTGGATCGGAGTGAAAGGCTAATCAAGCCCGGAGATAGCTGGTTCTCCTCGAAAGCTATTTAGGTAGCGCCTCACGTAGCACCGCCGGGGGTAGAGCACTGTTTCGGCTAGGGGGTCATCCCGACTTACCAACCCGAGGCAAACTCCGAATACCGGTGAGTGACGCGTGGGAGACACACAGCGGGTGCTAACGTCCGTTGTGAAAAGGGAAACAACCCAGACCGTCAGCTAAGGTCCCGAAATCCTGGTTAAGTGGGAAACGATGTGGGAAGGCTCAGACAGCTAGGAGGTTGGCTTAGAAGCAGCCATCCTTTAAAGAAAGCGTAATAGCTCACTAGTCGAGTCGGCCTGCGCGGAAGATGTAACGGGGCTCAAACCAGGTACCGAAGCTACGGGTTCGTCGAATGACGAGCGGTAGAGGAGCGTCGTGTAAGCCGATGAAGGTGGATCGAGAGGTCTGCTGGAGGTATCACGAGTGCGAATGCTGACATGAGTAACGACAAGGGGAGTGAAAAACTCCCCCGCCGGAAGACCAAGGGTTTCTGTTCGACGCTAATCGGAGCAGAGTGAGTCGGCCCCTAAGGCGAGGCTGAGAAGCGTAGTCGATGGGAAACGGGTTAATATTCCCGTACCGCTGGTGTGGAACTTGTATAAGGGGGGACGGAGAAGGATAGGCCGGCCATCTGCTGGAATAGGTGGTTTAAGCGTGTAGGCGGAAGACTTTGGCAAATCCGGGTCTTTATTAACGCTGAGGCGTGATGACGAAGCCCGTAAGGGCTGCAAAGCGGTTGATTCCATGCTTCCAGGAAAATCCTCGTATACATTCATACTGGTGACCGTACCGTAAACCGACACAGGTAGACAGGTAGAGTATACCAAGGCGCTTGAGAGAACTCTGGTTAAGGAACTCGGCAAAATAGCACCGTAACTTCGGGAGAAGGTGTGCCCCCATCAGGTGATAGTTTATTCATTCTTGAGCCGAAGGGGGTTGCAGTGAAACGGGGGGAGCGACTGTTTACTAAAAACACAGGACTCTGCGAAGTCGTAAGACGATGTATAGGGTCT
>JAWSUF010000045.1 GCA_033549365.1 Acidobacteriota bacterium | reverse complement strand
CTTGGGCCGGCTGTTCAGGATATCCAGATCCTCGAGGCTGTGACAGGTGACCTCGGGATAAGTCGGGGTCGCTTTGGCTAAACAGATCTTCCTTTATTATTTGAGGTCCCCTCTGAACAATCGTAAAATGCTTTTTCTGTAAGCATAGCCATATATTTTTCATCAGAAAAGAAATCAGAGCATAAAAATATCTAATTATCACATTTTTTGTTGAAGTGTTAGGCTTCACTTGATTCCTGATCCTGTATGAAGATTCTATGGCGAACCTCCTCCTATAAACCGTGCTCACTTTTCTCGGACTCCAATTTATTCCATATACTACAAAACCAAGATTCTCACGTCCATTCTTTCCTCTTTTTCCTTTCAAATATTTTACATCAATCGCAATATCAAGAAGAATCTCTTTTTCCGAGTTCTCCATAAGATATGTATCGAATCTATTTTTATTACCCGCGAGAACCTTTTTTATTCTCTTTCCTCTCTTAACAACGGGAGTTATATGTGGAATATTGAGTTCATTTAAAAATTCAAATACATCGATAGAATAAAATTCCCTATCCAGGCAAAGAATTCTGATTCCAAAATTCAGACTTTTTATCAAATCAATGAAATAAGAGAGATAATACACTTTTGACGTGCCTTTCTCAACTGGAAGAACGGAGATGGTAAACCGTTCATTTTTGTTGATAATATAAAGAGAAACATATGAATAAAACGAGTTTGTAGATTTCTTTGCCTGTCCTCTAATCACATATTTTTCATTTGATGTATTGATCTCTCCATAGTATGGGTCATTAGTAAAATCAATGGCGAATTCATATTTCTTATTCTGTTTCAAAGTTTCAATAGGCTTCTGGATAAGGATTTTATTGTTCACTTCCATCAGTTTTTCCAGATCAAGCTTTTTCAGGTGGTGTCTGAGGGAGGTTTCACATGGAACCTTTTCATATCTTTTCTGGACAGAATGAATTGAATTTTTATTAACTGCCATACTGATTGTTGTCTGAAAAATATCTTTACTGGTGAGTGAACCATTGATAGGTATTTGAATGTTATCGACCAGAGGTTGAAGGATATTATCGATACATTCTTTTGATCTTAATTCAATTCTTGATCTGCAGGCTAAACCATTTGATTTAGGATTCATATGGGGGCAGCCTGCACCTATATATAGCCAACGCCAACGAAAGCGCCCCGGGGGCCTTCATGGACCGGAGCCTTCTCGAGGCCGACCCGCATACG
>JAWSUF010000043.1:0-457 GCA_033549365.1 Acidobacteriota bacterium | reverse complement strand
GCCATTTAAAGTGGTACGCGAGCTGGGTTTAGAACGTCGTGAGACAGTTCGGTCCCTATCTGCCGTGGGCGTTGGATGTTTGAGAAGTGCTGCTCCTAGTACGAGAGGACCGGAGTGGACGCACCTCTGGTGTTCCGGTTGTCACGCCAGTGGCATTGCCGGGTAGCTATGTGCGGACGGGATAACCGCTGAAAGCATCTAAGCGGGAAGCCCCCTTCAAGATGAGACATCCCCGAGGCCTCGAGCCTCCTGAAGGGCCCAGCGAGACCAGCTGGTTGATAGGCCGGGTGTGGAAGCGCTGCAAGGCGTTGAGCTAACCGGTACTAATGGCCCGTGAGGCTTGACCATATAACACCCAAGCGGTCTGCCGATGGCGACCGACAGCCGGATACGATGAGACGTATCAGCTCAGCATGATTCACCGTTTTTCGCCTGACGACCATAGCGTGCGGGAACC
>JAWSUF010000042.1 GCA_033549365.1 Acidobacteriota bacterium | reverse complement strand
TCAGCTTATCGCTGAGTGATAGAATGGAAGGCGTATTAAATGCCGAAATTCAGCCCCGGCTTCGTGCGGAATGTAGGCTATTCCTCTCTGTTTCATAACCGATTAGACAATGTCTTCCGGGAATCCTTGGCGGGTGTTTTTTTCCTCAATACAGAAAAAATTGAAAAAATACGAAAAAAAGCTTGACAAACGTTTTTTTTTGGTATTTAAAATCTGTGGTGATTGGAGACTTGATGATTCCTTCTTCAACTGAAGAAAAAAATGCTTCAATAGTGATTCAAGGAATTTTTTTCAAGTTAAAAAACTGTTCATTCTTAATCGTTGCTTTTCTTCTGAGCGGGATTTTTTTAGCTGCGGGAATTAGTAAGGTTGTAACTTTCAATGAGTTTTTAGCATTATTAAAAAATTATGAAATATTCCCAGACATCATCCTGCCTTATCTGGCGCTTGGTCTAATCAGCATTGAAATTACGACGGGAGTATGTCTCTTAATACCTCAATTGCGTTCTAAGGCAGCCTTATGTGCAATTGGACTTTTAACGGTTTTTCTTTTTTTAATCATGTATACACAAATATATAGCCTTGACATTCCTTGTGGATGTTTTGCTTTTTTAAAAAATAAAAAAATGAACTTGAGTTTAGCGATTCAAGATTTGGTGCTCTTATTCTTAACGATATTGTTATACAGATCAGAATTGGTTAAGAGATCATGAGGCTTGGAATCATGAGAATATCTGTCCATTATATAAAAGATAGGCAGCCTGGATTGATATGGCCCCTTCTTCTTGTTTTTATCGTAAGCTTTGCCTCATGCGGTGATTCCGGGTGGGGCGGGAAAAGGTATGTCAAAAACGGCTTAGAAATTACAGAAAATCCTGAGAAGGGGATTTGGCCGGCGGATAAAATACGATTGACACAGGACCTCGTTCTCGGCGACGATGATGATCCTCACCAGCTATTCTTCAAAATTCAAGGTGTTGGAGTCTCTTCAGACGGCCGGATACATGTTCTGGATTCAGGCAACCGGAGAATCGCGGTGTTCGATGAACACGGCGTTTTCCTGTTCGAATACGGAAGAGCCGGAGCAGGCCCCGGGGAATTCGGCGAACCCAACGGCATGTCGCTTGATACGGCGGGAAATGTTTACGTGCTTGATCGACAACTTCGTCGAGTGACAAAATTCAATTCCCAAGGCGAATATCTCCTGGCATATCCTATACAAACCTACCTCGGCTACATCGAAGCGTTGTCGGAAGATATGGTGCTGCTCAGCGGCATGCTATTTGGCAGATTCGGTGCTTTCGGCGGCCTTTATGATTTGGCGGGTCAGGCCTATCGATTCCATCTGGAACTTCCCTTTCCCACCGAAGTGGAGTTTCCGGGCCGCGTAAGCGTATCCCTCGAAGAGAGATACCAAGTCCTAAGCGACGGATATATTAATCTTCTCATTATTGTATAGACATCATGCTGCGTAGGCTGTCGATGGAGATTGGAAAAACGATTTGATTAGA
>JAWSUF010000041.1 GCA_033549365.1 Acidobacteriota bacterium | reverse complement strand
TGAGGGAATTGGTGGGGAGGATTGGGGATACGCGATTGGATGTTGAGGCGAGAGATGTGGGGAATAGGAGTGAAAAGGAGGATATGGGATGAGACAGTTTCTTAGTGGGGACGAGGCGGCTTTTCGCGAGCTTGAGGAGCGGGCTCGGAGGTCCTGCATTCTTTTTCGAGATCAGGAGCTTCCGCCGGGCTGTCAACCGGGGCAGGCCGATGTCGGGTTTGAATCTGCCGAAGAAGGAGGAGGGGCGTGTCTTCTGGTGACGCGCGGAGTTCAGTACAGAGGACAGAGTGCGGCCGTGCGGGAATGGATTGCGGCCGGAGAGAAGAGGTTTCCGTCTTTTGCGGTGCTGAGGGAATGGATACAGGGGCCCTTGGCCGAATCGTTCGGTGTTGCCTCCGTGAACAACTCGACACAAGGGCCGGCTCCGGGCGGGCCGTCGGCTTCGAATTTGACCGATATGCCGGCTGTCCGAGAAGGGATCCGCGTCATCAACCGGGCGTTTTACATGGATGAAGACGCTCTTTTCGCGCGTCTTGAGAAGCGTGTTCTCGGACAGGAGGCGGCTCTCAAGGTTCTTTCCTCCGTGATGGTTCGCCATTGTGCGCGTCGGCGGCCTGCGAGGCCGGCCGTCGTTTTTGCCGTCGGGCCCTCGGGGGTAGGGAAGACGAGGACCGCCGAGGTCTTGGCCGAGGTGCTCAGGGAATTCGATGACGAGAACAACGGATATCAGTTCTTGAGACTCGACATGTCGGAATATCAGGAAGAACATCGCGTGAGCCAATTGATCGGTGCGCCCCAGGGGTACATCGGTCACGGAGAGGGCAGTCAACTTCTGGATGCCCTGCGGGCCAACCCCCGCACGATTGTGCTTTTCGACGAAATCGAGAAGGCTCATCCCGCAATCCTTCGTGTCCTGATGAACGCGATGGATGCCGGGCGCTTGTCGACGGCCGCCCGTTCATCGTCCGGCCGAGAGGTCGACTGTCGATACGCTGTCTTCATGTTCACATCGAATCTGGACTCGAAGGAAATCCTGGCCGAGTTGGAAAGTCGCAATGCTTTTGGAAACCGTACGGTTGAAGATGAGGTTTGCCGCCGAAGGCTCCATGCCGCCGGCATTGCGCCGGAGATCGTCGGCAGGATCGGAAGGTTTCTTGTTTATCGCGCCTTGAGTCCCGAGATCCGGGCGGAAATCGTGGCTCTTGCCATTGCCGAAGTCGCCGAGGAGTACGGCCTTAAAGTCGCATTCGTCGAGCCCAATGTCGTTGTCGAATTGATGCAGAAAGTCCGCTCGGAAAATTTCGGGGTGCGCCCCGAACGCTATCTGATCGATGATCTTCTCGGAGGCGCCTTCGCCAAGGCCGCCAAGTTGGGTGTCACCGGCCCGGTCACCGTGAGTGGCCCGCCTTATGAATGCCGCCCCAACGGAACGGAAAACCTCGAAGAGGTCACGCCGGCCGACGACTCGGAAAGATCCTCCGAGTCGCTCCCGGGTGAATAGAAATATCATGACATTCGACGAAAGGAGGTTGACATGTATTGGGGATATCCCTTCGACTGGGCGTCTCTGATCGTTCTCTTCGCCTGCGGCTTTTTTATCGCCCGGCTGCTTTCGGGGAGAATCGTCGGAGCGCTTCTGACATTTTTTCTGGGCGTTGCGGTCTTCTCCATCCTGCTCTCTTCGTGGACTTCAGGCCAACCGTCATATTTTTTGATGCGACTGACGGACAATCTCTCCCATTTTCTTTATGCCAACTTCATGGGAATGGTAGGGTTTTGCGCCGGCGTCTGGGTCGGTTGGAGAAAAAAACGACCGCTCTTTTGGAATCGA
>JAWSUF010000040.1:962-1951 GCA_033549365.1 Acidobacteriota bacterium | reverse complement strand
GTATAGACGAGCGGGCCGATTGTTATTATTTTTTTGAAGTAGTCCAATTGGCTGAGAGATCAGCAGTGATTGGGACAGGATATTAAACTGGAGAGTTTGATCCTGGCTCAGAACGAACGCTGGCGGCGTGCTTAACACATGCAAGTCGAACGAGAAAGGGTTCTTCGGAACCCGAGTAAAGTGGCGCACGGGTGAGTAACGCGTAGATAATCTACCCTGGTGTTTGGGATAACCAGCCGAAAGGCTGACTAATACCGGATACATGTTTCGCTGTTGGGCGAACCAGGAAAGGTGGCCTCTATTTATAAGCTATCGCATTGGGATGAGTCTGCGTACCATTAGCTAGTTGGTGGGGTAATGGCCTACCAAGGCGACGATGGTTAGCGGGTCTGAGAGGATGATCCGTCACACTGGCACTGGAACACGGGCCAGACTCCTACGGGAGGCAGCAGTGAGGAATATTGCGCAATGGGGGAAACCCTGACGCAGCGACGCCGCGTGAGTGAGGAAGGCCTTCGGGTCGTAAAGCTCTGTCAGCGGGGAAGAAGTGCATGACGGTTAATACCCGTCATGTTTGACGGTACCTGCAAAGGAAGCACCGGCTAACTCCGTGCCAGCAGCCGCGGTAATACGGAGGGTGCAAGCGTTGTTCGGAATCACTGGGCGTAAAGGGCGCGCAGGCGGCGTGTTAAGTCAGATGTGAAATCCCACGGCTCAACCGTGGAAGTGCATTTGAAACTGGCATGCTTGAGTACCAGAGGGGAAGGTGGAATTCCCGGTGTAGAGGTGAAATTCGTAGATATCGGGAGGAATACCGGTGGCGAAGGCGACTTTCTGGCTGGATACTGACGCTGAGGCGCGAAAGCGTGGGGAGCAAACAGGATTAGATACCCTGGTAGTCCACGCCGTAAACGATGTGCACTAGATGTCGGGGGTATTGATCCCCTCGGTGTCGGAGCTAACGCATTAAGTGCACCGCCTGGGGAGTA
>JAWSUF010000039.1 GCA_033549365.1 Acidobacteriota bacterium | reverse complement strand
CGTAGAATACCCCTTCCTCGCAGGGCGTCGGCGAGACCGCCGCTTCATCGGAAGCCGGGCACGACGGCAACAGCGAGACGCTCCCCTCTCTTCGAGAGTCTGGAGCCGCTCTTTAACAATCGATCAGGTAATTCATGTGGGCGCTTGTCGGGATGTCGGTGACCAGTCACTGAAACATTCAAGGCAAGCGACTCGTCAAAGAGACGTTTGAACCTTGAGCCAGGTTTGGTTTCACCTTAGGAACTATCAGACTTTAAACTGAAGAGTTTGATCATGGCTCAGATTGAACGCTGGCGGCAGGCCTAACACATGCAAGTCGAGCGGAAACGATGGAGCTTGCTCCAGGCGTCGAGCGGCGGACGGGTGAGTAATGCATAGGAATCTGCCCGGTAGTGGGGGATAACCTGGGGAAACCCAGGCTAATACCGCATACGTCCTACGGGAGAAAGCAGGGGCTCTTCGGACCTTGCGCTATCGGATGAGCCTATGTCGGATTAGCTTGTTGGTGAGGTAATGGCTCACCAAGGCGACGATCCGTAGCTGGTCTGAGAGGATGATCAGCCACATCGGGACTGAGACACGGCCCGAACTCCTACGGGAGGCAGCAGTGGGGAATATTGGACAATGGGCGCAAGCCTGATCCAGCCATGCCGCGTGTGTGAAGAAGGCTTTCGGGTTGTAAAGCACTTTCAGTGAGGAAGAAGGCCTTGGGGCTAATACCCCCGAGGAAGGACATCACTCACAGAAGAAGCACCGGCTAACTCCGTGCCAGCAGCCGCGGTAATACGGAGGGTGCGAGCGTTAATCGGAATTACTGGGCGTAAAGCGCGCGTAGGCGGCGTGATAAGCCGGTTGTGAAAGCCCCGGGCTCAACCTGGGAACGGCATCCGGAACTGTCAGGCTAGAGTGCAGGAGAGGAAGGTAGAATTCCCGGTGTAGCGGTGAAATGCGTAGAGATCGGGAGGAATACCAGTGGCGAAGGCGGCCTTCTGGACTGACACTGACGCTGAGGTGCGAAAGCGTGGGTAGCAAACAGGATTAGATACCCTGGTAGTCCACGCCGTAAACGATGTCGACTAGCCGTTGGGGTCCTAGAGACCTTTGTGGCGCAGTTAACGCGATAAGTCGACCGCCTGGGGAGTACGGCCGCAAGGTTAAAACTCAAATGAATTGACGGGGGCCCGCACAAGCGGTGGAGCATGTGGTTTAATTCGATGCAACGCGAAGAACCTTACCTACCCTTGACATCGTGCGAACTTGGTAGAGATACCTTGGTGCCTTCGGGAACGCACAGACAGGTGCTGCATGGCTGTCGTCAGCTCGTGTTGTGAAATGTTGGGTTAAGTCCCGTAACGAGCGCAACCCTTGTCCCTAGTTGCCAGCGATTCGGTCGGGAACTCTAGGGAGACTGCCGGTGACAAACCGGAGGAAGGTGGGGACGACGTCAAGTCATCATGGCCCTTACGGGTAGGGCTACACACGTGCTACAATGGCCGGTACAAAGGGTTGCGAAGCCGCGAGGTGGAGCTAATCCCGAAAAGCCGGTCTCAGTCCGGATTGGAGTCTGCAACTCGACTCCGTGAAGTCGGAATCGCTAGTAATCGTGAATCAGAATGTCACGGTGAATACGTTCCCGGGCCTTGTACACACCGCCCGTCACACCATGGGAGTGGACTGCACCAGAAGTGGTTAGCCTAACTTCGGAGGGCGATCACCACGGTGTGGTTCATGACTGGGGTGAAGTCGTAACAAGGTAGCCGTAGGGGAACCTGCGGCTGGATCACCTCCTTAAACGACCAGTCCCGACACCCGGCAAGTGTCCACAATGAATTACCTGATCGAGCGAGCAAAGACTGTTTGGGTATAGGCCCAGCGTGACCAATGGGTCTGTAGCTCAGTTGGTTAGAGCGCACCCCTGATAAGGGTGAGGTCGGCAGTTCAAGTCTGCCCAGACCCACCAATTTTATCCAGTACCGCGTTGCTTCGGTCCTCGTGTAGCAGGCTACACGTCGCACCAAAGCGCCTTGTCCTGAATAAAATTCCCATGTCACGTGATGGGGTTCAGAGGGGCCTTAGCTCAGCT
>JAWSUF010000038.1 GCA_033549365.1 Acidobacteriota bacterium | reverse complement strand
CAGGTTCAGCCCATCCGTCAAACTCATCTGTGCACATAGAGACCACTGGAGATAAGTTTCATCGATCCTCTTTTTCTTGGGCTTTCCGGGGACGTGCCCTGCTTTCCGGCCGGCCCAGTTCTGGAGATCCTTGCTCACAACAATGACATGGGGAACAAGAGCGCTCAAAAACCGGAATTTCCTCAGAAAAACATCGTTGAAGCGGTCGCCGAGAAGATAGAGACACGGCATGGGGCGGGAATAGTGAGGCCCCAGGCTCCGGTGCAGGAGCAGCATCGGATAGAGGATCTTCCTCAGGAACGGAGTTCCGACATTTTCCGTCGATAGATCCTGCCTGGCGCCGGGAAATCCGACGACAAGGCCCTCCCAGCTCCTGTTTCCCCGGCAAACTCCGAATTTCAGGTTTGACCGGTACCGCGCCTTATGAAGAATTTCTGCCGGCAGCTCCTCGACCTTCATGCCCCTGGATTCGATAAAAGCAATGAGTTCGTCGACGGCCGATCCGCTTAGAGTCTTGTTTCCAAGCGCCCGCGCATACGTTTCTTTTTGCATCGTTCCAACCCCCATTTTTCGGTTTCATTCGTTTATCAGCATTCCGCTGGATAACTCCCTATCACCAAAGCCGAGTCTATCCGGCGCTTGAAAGCGATGTCAAGCTCTCCTTCCTTTGCCTCCACCCCGCGTGAGACTCGAGCGCTTCCGGGCGCGTCATCAGTCATGGACTCTTAACATGGATTCAGCCGCGAAATCTCTTGACTTTATAATACTATTTTAGTACTATCCAAATGCCAACAAATCGAGGAAACACGGCAATGAAAGAAAGTGACAAGTTCCTGAAGATCGTCGAGTGGTCGGACGAAGACCGGTGCTATATCGGGTCGGTCCCCGGCTGGATCGGCCCCTGCTGCCATGGAGACAACGAGGCGGAAGTCTTCAAGGAGCTCTGCGACATCGTCGACGAATGGATCGAAATCTATAAGAAAGACGGTCGGCCCCTGCCCCCTCCCACATCAAAAAATTATTCCGGCAAATTCGTTCTCCGGACCGGCCCCGACCTTCACCAGGCTTTGTCGGTCCGGGCTATGATCGAAGGCGAAAGTCTGAACACCTTCGTCGTCAAAGCCCTCAAGAAAGGCTTGTGAACGGCTCCCCGCCGTCCGGCTCTACACAGCCCTGAATACCTGACGTCTGTGCCAACTGATCGCCTCTTCATGCGGCCGACAAATCGCATGAGCAGGCGGGACAAGCGATTCCCCGTCGTATTCCTCGAGGTCGAATCTCCGAATCTCGGCCGTCCGCACGGCCGGGCTGACTTTCACCGTCTCGGCATCCGTCACCGCAAAAAGACCTTCGTCGAAAGCCCAATGGTGCCGCCGGCATAGGCTCAATCCGTTTCGTGGGTCATCGGGTCCTGATGCTTTTACGGAAATGATGTGAGCCGCCGTGGCCTCGAGAAGATCCGGCTTCCCGGCCTCCCTCAGGAGGAATTTTGCCTGGCAAACGGCGCATTGCCCGCGGTATTCATCGAGGACGACTTTTCGAAAGACCCTCTCACGGACTTCCTGATTCTGAACATACGATTCGCGAATCTGTCCCGCTTGAAAAGGCAGGATCAACCGGCTCCTGATGTCCAGGAGAACCGCGGATTCCAGATCGCTGTATCGGCGAACCTGTTCACCGACCAGAGCGCTCGCTCCTCTCATGGCGAATCTTCGGCTTGCCGGATTAAAAGATTCAATCACGGCAGGCCCCAGAAGCTTGTAATGCGCGCCCGGCAGAATTCCTCGCCCGACACGGGCGATGACCAGGACCGGCACATTATCCTGCATGCAGGCAAACAGGCTCTTGTTCGGTTCTTTATCGAGCGGGACATTCTTCGCCGAATATAATAGGGTCCATGTTCCGTCGGCCTGGGGGACAATCTCGTCCGGATAAACTTCCCGTTCCTTCTCAATCGCCGACTGGCTGAATATGGAAAACGCATAGCGATCCCCCGCCGGCTTATATATCCCCTCGATCAGGTTGTGGATTCTCGGGATGCCGGCTTGGGGAAAATGTTCGGCCGTATTTTTGATAAACTCTGCCGACCTCTCAACACCGGTAAAACGCGAGAGTTCCAGAATGGCCTTGATGCGTGCATATTCCGATGATCTCGGCCAGGTGTTCCGAGGGAAGCCGGCCAGGCATCGGAGCGAAGCGACGGCGGGCATC
>JAWSUF010000037.1 GCA_033549365.1 Acidobacteriota bacterium | reverse complement strand
ACTTCATGGGAATGGTAGGGTTTTGCGCCGGCGTCTGGGTCGGTTGGAGAAAAAAACGACCGCTCTTTTGGAATCGAAGAAATAGATTGGAGTAAGGGATCATGGGAAACTATCCGTATGGTCAACCGCAAAAAGGCACCTTTCACCCCGGCCCGGAAAAGCGAGGCGGCACAGGCTCAGGGCGGAATGTTCTTTTGACGTCCCTTCTGATCACGTTGATTGGGTTTCCGATTCTGCTTTGGCTCATGTTTCAATCCCGAACGGGACGCTTTTCGCTTGGGACAATTGCGGAATCGTTTGGCTCCGGCGGAGGGCTATTCATAATCGCGCTGCTGGTGTTCATGGCTGTTTACGGCGCCATCGCCTCGAATGGGAGATAACGATCGAAATGAGCTCAATCAAAACTCATATTAAAAAGCCTCAAGTCATGTTCAAAGAAATCTCCCGCCCTCACGATCGCAGAGAGGCGGACTCCCAAACCTCCGCCCCCCCACACCAGCCGTACTCAATTGTCGAAGACTTGTATTATGAATACAATCGGTAACCAGTTGATGCAATGGTTTTGAGAGCTTCTCGGATAAAATAATGAGAAAAGAATCTTTAAGATGGAAACCAAGGAGGTAAAAATGGCAAACAGACCCGGCGGGGAACTGGCCGCAAGGCCGCTCCACTTTTTCTTCATCACGGATTGCTCGGGATCGATGGCCGCCGACGGCAAGATCCAGGCCCTCAACAATGCCGTTCGCGAAGCGCTGCCCCATATGAGGCGGGTGGCTGACGAAAACCCCAACGCTCAGGTTCTTTTGCGGGCCTTGAAATTTTCTAACGGCGCCCAGTGGCATGTCTCTCAGCCGACTCCGGTCAATGATTTCGAGTGGAATGATCTGTCCGCAGACGGACAGACCGACATGGGCCGGGCCCTGTCCGTTCTGGCGAACGAACTCAAGATGCCGCCGATGAGCGAACGGGCTCTGCCGCCGGTCCTGGTGCTGATTTCCGACGGCCAGCCAACGGATGATTTCAGCTCAGGATTGAAAAACCTGTTGGAAGAGCCCTGGGGTCGAAAGGCTGTCCGCGTGGCCATTGCCATCGGTGAGGACGCCAATCTCAAGGTTCTTCAGGATTTTATTGACAATCCGGAGATCAGGCCCTTAGAGGCCAATAATCCCGAAGCCCTGCTCTATTATATCCGGTGGGCTTCGACCGTGGTGCTTCAGAAGGCCTCGGAGCCTGCCAACCCGGCCGGCCTCATTGCCGGCGGTGTCGTGCCCATTCCGTTGCCGGCGCATAAAAGTGATCCAACGAATGATGTCTGGTAGTGGGAGGCTCGAATTGTGACGACCGGAAATATCATGCGGGTTCTCAGCGCCTCGGTGCCGGGGCGAAAGCATAGAATGGGGGGAACCCCCAACCAGGATGCTATTGCCTGGGTCGAAAACCTCGAACGACAAACAGCTATTCTCTGTCTTTCAGATGGGCACGGAAACGTCGGTGGCTTTCGCAGCGACAGGGGGTCTCGTTTTGCGGTGCAGGCCGCTCTCCATTCGCTTGAGGCCTTTATTGCCTGGTTTGACCCGGGAGTCGATCCGATCAAGGTTCAAGATGCTTTGCTCGAACGCGTTCCGCGTGAGATCGTGCGACGCTGGCGGGACGCCGTCGCCTCCGATCTTTTCGAGCGGCCGTTCAAGAGCGAGGAAATGTCAAGATACTTTTCGAGCCGCGTGAATGCGTCGAGCCGGTGGGAAGCCGTTTTGAATCCGGTTGCGGCCTACGGCGCGACTCTTCTGGCTGTTTTTGTGTGCGCGGCCGGTTGGGGCTGCCTGCAGTTGGGCGACGGCGACATCCTGGTTCTCACCGGTTCGGATCAACCCTTCCGGCCGGTTCCTGTCGACGAGCGCTGCCGGGGTGTCGAAACGACTTCTCTCTGCCTGCCGGAGGCCTGGCGAGATTTCCGTGCCGCATTCCTTCCCCGGCAAGACACCGAAGTTCGGTTGATCCTTGCGGCAACGGACGGGTATGCCAACTCTTTCAAGGATGAGGCCGCCTTTTTCCAGGCCCCCCGGGACTGGCTGCGGACGATCCGGACTGAAGGTGTCGATGAGGTTGAGAAAAAGATGCCGGAATGGCTGGCCGATCACAGCGCCATGAGCGGCGACGATGTGACTCTGGGACTCATCGTCCGCGAACTTGAGGATGGGCGTGATATTTATGAACTCAATGAAGGCGACAAATATGAATCGGGCGGCGATTAACAATCTGCAGCGTATCCTGAATGATGCCGGGATCGGGGTTCTCAATGATCCTTTGCGGGTCGAGGGATGGCTCAGCGACTACGGCCGGGGCTGCTTGAAACTCGAAAACTTCGCCCTAGCCTGAGTTTACGCTTTATAGAATAATCTTTCGAAAAAACTTCGTTATCCTCCTGATAACATTCGAGTTGGGCA
>JAWSUF010000036.1 GCA_033549365.1 Acidobacteriota bacterium | reverse complement strand
GGGACTGTCATCCCTGAAACCATATCTTGATCAATATGAAACAAGAGGAACTGATAGGCTTCTTCTATCAAAAATCTGCTTCTTACAATTCATCCAACAAAACCACGAACCTGTCTGTAGGCACAATATTCTATTGGGCAGCATCTTCAAGAGAACCAGCCGGTAAAGCAATCGAAGAAATGGATCTCAAACAAGTCAAGCTGACCCTGAATACAAGTACCGACATCTCAATTCTCAGAGTAAACGGAATGCATGCATTACGTGAAGCCAAAATCACAAGAATTACTGAGGAAGCACAGGATCAAGACGCATATCTCACTCAAGAAGACATTGCAGTTTTGCTCTGTTCAAGTGTAAGAACCATTCGACGTGATATTGAACGACTGAGGAAACAGGGAATAGACATTCCAACAAGAGGTCAGAAAATGGACATCGGGAAAGGGGTATCTCATAAAACCATTATCGTTGAATTGTATCTAAAGAATTATCAATATACAGATATCCAGCGGCAGACAAGACATTCAACAGAAAGCATAGAGCGTTACATCCAGGATTTCACCAGGGTAGTGATGCTTCTTAATACTGGTCTGAATATCGCAGACATCAGACAGGCAACCAGCATGTCAGAGAAGCTCATTAATGAATATATAGAGCTTTATCGAAAGTATGATTCAGAAAATAATACAAGACTGAAGGAGATAAAATCAAATGCAGTAGTAGTTAAAAAAGGGGGAATTCGTGTATGAAATCCAATCCACTTTCAGATACTTATGAACCTCAACTTCAGAAAAGTATGAAAACTGTATTGTGCTCAAGATTTATTTCGGAATATGGATTCTTAGGTGGTAGAGAGGTTATAGAATTAATCGTCAATGATCTGATCAAGATTGTTGGTGAACATCAGTTGCCTCTGAGTAGAGTCAAGAAAGGGCAGATCCTCTGGCAAGCAGTTGCTAAAGATGAAACCAGTTCATATGGAAAGTCGATGAGTGATACCAGAACTATTCCGGTTATTCTTACATTGGTCAGCGATGAAGAGATCAATATGCGAATAAATGGAAGTTCAATTACTCAGATACGAAAGAATGTAACTGAACGAATCATGAAAGAAGCAGATGAACAGAGGGGAACCTTGAGCCAGCCTGATATTGCTTTACTTCTTGCAATCTCAAGAGCATCTGTTGGCAAGTATATTCAGGATATACAGAATGAAAAGGGAATTAGTCTGCCGTATCGTGGAACTATTCATGATATGGGACCAACTGTTACACATAAGAGGGAGATTGTCAGATTGAAACTTTCTAAGATGTCTACTCCTGAGATTGCCAGGAGAACTAATCATAGTGAAGAAGCAGTCGATCGATATATCAATGATTTTGAACGTGTGACGAGGATTTCAGAGATTTTCAAGACGGAGGATATTGCTTTTGTTACGAATTTGAGTGTTTCTCTGGGGGTGCAAGCGTTGTTCGGAATTACTGGGCGTAAAGGGCGCGTAGGCGGCCGAGAAAGTCCGGTGTGAAAGCCCGGGGCTTAACCCCGGAAGGGCATTGGAAACTTCTCGGCTTGAGTTCGGAAGAGGAGGGCAGAATTCCCGGTGTAGGAGTGAAATCCGTAGATATCGGGAGGAAAACCAGTGGCGAAGGCGGCCCTCTGGGACGAAACTGACGCTGAGGCGCGAAAGCGTGGGGAGCAAACAGGATTAGAGACCCTGGTAGTCCACGCCGTAAACGATGGATGCTGGGTGTGGGGGTCATTTAGGATCTCCGTGCCGAAGCTAACGCATTAAGCATCCCGCCTGGGGAGTACGGTCGCAAGACTAAAACTCAAAGGAATTGACGGGGGCCCGCACAAGCGGTGGAGTATGTGGTTTAATTCGACGCAACGCGCAGAACCTTACCTGGGTTTGACATCCCGCGCCGGCCGTGGAAACACGGTTTTCCCTTCGGGGACGCGGAGACAGGTGCTGCATGGCTGTCGTCAGCTCGTGTCGTGAGATGTTGGGTTAAGTCCCGCAACGAGCGCAACCCCTGTCCCATGTTGCCATCGGGTCAAGCCGGGCACTCTTGGGAGACCGCCGGCGTCAAGCCGGAGGAAGGTGGGGATGACGTCAAGTCCTCATGGCCCTTATACCCAGGGCTACACACGTACTACAATGGCCGGTACAGAGGGTCGCGAACCCGCGAGGGGGAGCCAATCTCGCAAAGCCGGTCCCAGTTCGGATTGGAGTCTGCAACTCGACTCCATGAAGGCGGAATCGCTAGTAATCGCGGATCAGCATGCCGCGGTGAATGCGTACCCGGGCCTTGTACACACCGCCCGTCACACCATGAGAGTCGTTTGTACCAGAAGTGCGTGGGCTAACCCGCAAGGGGGGCAGCGTACCAAGGTATGGGCGGTAATTGGGGTGAAGTCGTAACAAGGTAGCCGTTCCGGAAGGAGCGGCTGGATCACCTCCTTTCTAAGGAAGAAGGCTCCGGCAGCCCGGAAGCGCGGGCGACGGGGTAACGATCAAACGAGAAACGCCGGGAGGTCCCGGCGTACCGGGCGCACGGCCCCGTCACCTGCCTCTTCGAGCTATTCGGTTTTGAGGGATCGACACCGCTCCCCTCGGGGAGCGGTGGGGTCTTGGGTCTTTGAGAAGGCGGCGGCACGGACGGACGAACCGAGGGCCTATAGCTCAGGTGGTTAGAGCGCACGCCTGATAAGCGTGAGGTCGGTAGTTCGAGTCTACCTAGGCCCACCATCTAGAGACTGGAGACTAGAAAAGGCAAGGGCCATCTAGAGACTAGAGACTAGAAAGAGCGCGGCCGGGGTTGTTCTCCTAGTTTCCAGTCTCTAGTATCTAGAGGGGGTGTAGCTCAGCTGGGAGAGCACCTG
>JAWSUF010000035.1 GCA_033549365.1 Acidobacteriota bacterium | reverse complement strand
TGGATATCATGGAGGGTTGTAGCCCTTTTTTTTCGTCCTTGTCAAATGCCATCACGTAACTTTGAAACAAGCTCAAACTTTATAAATCAAATAATACGGGGGTATCCACATTGATAAGAGATGATGAGTTCGTAAAACGATATGGAATAAAAGATGAATACGAAGAAGTAGATTGTATCACTTTAAAAGATATTATAAATAAATTCGAGATCGAACGAATAGATTTTCTTAAAATGGACATTGAAGGGGGCGAGTACAATATTTTTAATAATATTGATGATGATATCTTTAATAAAATAAAAAAAATATCAATGGAATATCATTACATAAATGAGGAACAAAATGGGGAAAAGCTAAAACAATTATTTCAAAACAAAGGGTTTATGGTTAAAATGAATTATCCTATCTTATATGCATGGAAGCAATAAAGTCGTTACTACATAATTTTTCTATGTCTTAATATTTCTCTTCTTATAAGCAGATTGATACGCTAATAATTATTTGTAATTGGCGAGGATATTTTAAAAGTAAAATGGTTATCAACGATAATGACAATCTCATTCTCGCGATAGCGACTGAATATCCTTAAAGCGATTTTCTCAATTCTTAATAGAAGAGAATTGGTATTATGAAAAAAAACCTGATCATCATCGGAGCCGGTAATGTCGGCGCGTTTGTGGCTTACAACCTCGATCTTTTTGATGAAAAATTCATCCTCCTGGGCTTCCTCGATGATGACATTCATAAAAAGGGAAGGATAATCGCCGGGCATCAGGTATTGGGCAATGTGGATGATCTTCGGTCTTTTCCGGCCGGGACGGCGGTGGCTGTGGGGATTGCCGACCCGGTCTCCCGGAAACGCATTGTGAATAAGATCCAAACGCTCCCTGTAGTTTTTCCTAATTTCATCTCGTGCCGGGCCTGGCTTTCCAGGGAAGTGCGGGTCGGGCGGGGGGCCATCATCTATCCGGGCGTGAGCATCAATTATGAGAGTGTTTTAGGCGATTTTGTGATCATCAACATGAACTGCGCCCTGGGACACAATGCGACCGTATCCGACTTTTGCAGCCTGGCGCCCGGTGTGAACTTTTCCGGTTTCACCTATCTTGAAGAAGGCGTGAGTATGGGCATCGGCTCCGCCACTCGCCAGAATGCCAGAATCGGCCGGGGCAGCACGATCGGCGGCCAGGCTTTTGTGATTGGGAACGTGCCGGAAGGCTCGATCGTGATGGGAATCCCCGGAAAACCGAAAGTGAGGACAAGCCCACGTGAAGGCAAGTAAAAATAAACGCATTTTTCTCTCGCCTCCGCACATGTCCGGATTCGAGGAGGGCCTTGTTGCCGAGGCCTTCCGGTCGAACTGGATCGCCCCGCTCGGTCCCATGGTCGACGATTTCGAGCGCGAGATGTGCGAATATATCGGAATCGGCCATGCCGCGGCTCTTTCCTCGGGGACTGCGGCTCTCCACTTGGCGCTAATCATCCTCGGAGTCGGAGACGGCGACGAGGTCCTTTGCTCGGACCTGACATTCAGCGCCTCGGCTAATGCCATCGTGTATGTGGGAGCGAAGCCGGTGTTCATCGACTGCGACCGGCGGACCTGGAACATGGATCCCGGATTGCTCGAGGAAGAGTTGGAGGAGGCGCGGAATAAGGGCCGTATGCCCAAGGCCGTTATGGCCGTCGATCTCTACGGCCAGTGCGTCGATTATGGAAGAATCGAGGAGATTTGCCGGAGATACGATGTGCCGCTCATCGAGGATGCGGCCGAGGCGCTGGGGGCATCCTGCAACGGCAAAAAAGCCGGATGTTTCGGCCGGGCCGGCGTATTCTCCTTCAACGGCAACAAGATCATCACGACGTCCGGGGGCGGCATGCTGGTTTCGGATGACGGGGAATTTGTGGATCGAGCCAGGTTCCTGGCCACTCAGGCGCGCGAACCGGCCCCGCACTACGAGCATTCGAAAATCGGCTACAATTACCGGATGAGCAACCTGCTGGCCGCCGTCGGCCGGGGGCAGCTCCGGGTCATCGAGGAACGCGTTGCGGCCCGCCGCGGGATTTTCGATTATTATCGGAAGGCTCTCGGAGATCTACCAGGCATCGACTTCATGCCCGAAGCCCCCTATGGCCGCTCGAACCGTTGGCTGACCTGCATTACGGTCGAACCTGAGGATTTCGGCTCGACGCGTGAGGACATCCGAATGGCGCTTGAGGCGGAAAACATCGAGGCCCGGCCCATATGGAAGCCCATGCATATGCAGCCGGTATTCGCCGGATGCAGGAAGCGGAGGGGCGCCGTGGCGGCCGAAATATTCGATAAGGGACTTTGCCTGCCGAGCGGAAGCCGCCTCGAAGAAAAGGATCTTGACAGGATTGCCGAAGTCGTAAGGCGAGTCGCGTTGAGTTCAGCCTGATTCCGATTCATGAACCGAGTTCGAAGTTCTTGAGTGTGGGAGGTTTAACGGATTTGTGTCGGAAATGAAACACATTCGAATGATGGATTGGATCGAAGCGGCGCTTCTTGCGGCGATGGCGCCGCTTTTTATTTTTCCTCGAATCAACCGTCTTTGGCCTTTTCTGATTTTCCCCATATTGTGGCTGGTTCGCTTCCTGTTTGTGAAGCTCAAGGGGTCCGATTCCTATGCGGGGTCTCCGATCGATGTTGCCGTCGCTCTTCTCGGTGTCCAATTGGTAATCTCCTCGGCGGCCTCGGGACAATGGGCGGCCATGCTGCCGAAGGTTGTGGGAATTGTCTACGGGATCCTGGTTTTTTTTGTTATTGTTCGCATTGTGCGTACGGAGCGATTGATTGCGGTGGGAATCGGAGTTTACATCGCCGGAGGCGCCGGACTTGCGGTGATCGGAGTGATGGGGATGTTTCTGAGCGGAGAAGCGCATTTCCGTAGGCTTCTTGAACTGTTGATAGGCAGGATTCCACAAAAAAACTGGGGATTCGAGGGGGCTGAGGCGGGATTGAATCCAAATGCCGTTGCCGGCGTGTTGTTGCTTTTCGTGCCGCTCTGCATGGCTCTCTTTGTGAACATGATAAGGGAGCGAAAGGCGATGCCGGGAGCCGGGTTGGCGTTCATTCCGTTGCTTGGGTTGTTGACGGCGTTTTTTCTGCTCGTTCTTTTTATCTCACAGACAATCGCTTCCTGGCTGGCCCTTGCCGGAGGCTTATGGCTTGTCATCTCTTCGAAAAATATTCAAATTTTCGGGATCATATTCATCGTGCTCTTCAGCGGCTTGGTGTTGATTGTGTTGCCCGAGAGCGATGCCGAGGCGGCGGCCGAAAGGAAAAGACCGTATTGGATTGAAAAAATCAAACATCGCCATCTTCAGTGGTCTGTCGGAATCACGGCCGTGCGGGAAAAACCGCTGACCGGAGTCGGAGTCAATATGTTGAGGAGGGAACCGGGGCTTGGATATAAAAAAGCCCATGCCCACAATCACATGCTCCACACCGCCGCAGAAATGGGGATTCCCGGGCTGATCGCCTACCTGGCCATTCTGGGCGGGGCTTGGGCAATGTGCCGGTCCGTATGGCTCCGGCCGATGCCGGGCTGGATGCGGGCGTCGGCCCGTGGACTGGCCGGGGGACAGGCGGCTCACGTCCTCTTCGGATTGGGAGACTCCATTCCGCTGGGCGCCAAGCCCGGAATCGTCTTCTGGATCTCGCTGGGATTGATTGCGGCGCTCTATCATAAAGCCGTCTACCCAGCGATGAATCGGGAACATCCGGAATGATGTCATCCTCAATTAAATGGTTGACAAGAGGGGCTGGGCTCCTCATTGCGGGCGGGCTGGTCTTGTCGGCAGTTTTTTTATATGAAAAAAACCGGGATAGGGATTGGGTTTCACGGCGATGGCTCTCCAGAATCGGGGACACGACGGTGTTGTGCGAATCCGCCGGGGATACGGACGAAACGGATGCCCAAGGTCTCATATCCGGAAGGCCGATGCTTCCCTGGCGTTCGCGCCGGGGAGATCCCCCGCCCTTCGTTTTCATTTTTGCCCTGGCGTCGGATTCCCGGGCGGATATCATCTCTTTTCTCAATAGTTGGAACGAAGGCCGATGGCCGGGAATCAGCGCGAAAGATGTCGAAGTCGAGTTTTCGACGAAAAGTCCGGATGCCGGATATGACCGCGTCGGGTTTTTCCATCTCGAAAGGGAAAGAACCCGGCAGGAATTCAGGATTGCGAGGAGCGATGTCCGATGGATTCGGCTGACAATCCATTCAAACTATGGGCACCCGGATTTAACTGAACTCAATAAGTTTTCCATTTATGGAAAAATCAATTTCCACACGCCACTCATAATTTCGTCTTTCATCTGGATCGTGGGGGTAGCGATTATCCTGGCTGCTTTCGGATGGCATCAACACCTGGCGCGACGGGAAAATCTCACCCTTCGCGATACCCTGCGCTTAACGACGTTTACGAATCCGGCTAAGCTGGGTGCTGTTTTAATCGCCGCGGGCGTTCTGGCCTCGGTCGTTGGGGAGCCTGCCCGTGTTCCGGTGCTGGCGACCTTGGCGTCGACCGGCTTCATAGCTGCAACTGTCATTTTTTTTAAAAGCTGGGTTAAAAAAACAACTCTCTGAACACATCATGTTTGGCGGACAGGGGGATCTTTGGCAAGCTATGGCGCCCCCCTCCGCAAGCAGATCAGTTGACAATCACGGCATGGTCATGAAATCCCTCTTTTGGCTGCGATGACCCACGGCCTCGACGCTGCGGCTGCTTCCCCTCCTCTTTCTCTCATCGTCTCCGGACTTCTGTTTTTCGGGTGCTACGGTCTGGGGCGTTCGCCGGCGCCGGTGTGCCGGGATGGCAGTCGCCCATCTTCTTGCCTACGGTGCCCGGATCAATACGTTGAATCCGGCCCGACTTTCGCCATTATTCCATGAGCCTCCTATAACTTAAGCAAAATCAGGAACATACGCAGCCGCCATCGTAGCACCTAACCATGAGTTGTGGTATATTGATATTAACAACAACATAATGTGGTATTTATGAAAATAATACTTGACAAGTAGCACCTAATATGATAACCTCTGAGCATGCCTTACATCCTC
>JAWSUF010000034.1 GCA_033549365.1 Acidobacteriota bacterium | reverse complement strand
CTTTTCACTCCTATTCCCCACATCTCTCGCCTCAACATCCAATCGCGTATCCCCAATCCTCCCCACCAATTCCCTCAAATCCCCTGTTCCTAAACAATCCGGGCAACGCGCATACCCGGTCTCAGGGCACTCTTGATCCTGAGGAAGCCAAACCACCTCATCAAAGAAAAGTCGTTTCCTATCAGCCTTTTCAAATACCCGATCAAACACCTCAAGACCAAGGGATGCTCTAAAATCCGGATCCATGCGGATCTGGATCAGATTTCTCTTTCCGATCCGCGAAAGCATCCCATCCCATCTGGGATGCCCAGATCTATGATGGAGCATGGCCAAGATGATGAAACCCTTAAGAGCATTGAGTCTTGCCGTAGCGAAAATTGGCGTCCCATGAGACGTCACATCGTTTTCTCCGGCCATTTCCGTGAAATGCTGATACCTGGAGCTCAGTATGCACCGGTGGCAAGCCGGGGTAACCCCAGGATATGTGAACGTAATCTCGGCCCCGCGCCCCTCTTTATAGACCTGGGCACAAAGGCTAGGCAGCCCGAACTTCAGAGCAAGCCTGTTCACGCGTGCTTGAGCAAAGAAACTATCCGTTAGCCCACAAATGATCGACTGTTCAGCTTGGCACCCGTCGATCGGATTAGCACAAAGATTCCGCATCTCATCATCGGAAAGATCATCCAAGCTTTTTTGAATTGCCAAAACTCGAGCGGTTGGATTGATATCACGGATGCGCTCCGCGATACAGTCAACCTTTGGGCGCCCGATATCCCGACGATAAGTCTGCTGTGTCGCCAGATTTGTTTCTGACACATGATCAGGATCGATCAAAACAAACTGCCCCACACCGGTACGTGCGATTTGCTCAAGCCATTCAGCCGCTCCCCCTGCACCTACGGCTATGATTCTGGACTTCTGCATCAGCGGAATGTCGTAGGCTTGTTGAACTCGATCGAAGGTCTGTCGAACATTGAAAGACTTCTTTGCCTCGGAGATCCAAGCGGGCTTTTCTGTTTGGCCCGGGCTTCTTTCTTCTTCAGATTGATTGTTGCCACAAACACTTTCACTCCCGGAAGTCGAAGATTTGTGATCGGCAATCTGAGCGGCTTTCTTTCCTTCGATAAGAATTTCATCAAGAAGGACTCCCAATTTTATCTTTTCCGTAAAGATCCTTTTATCGGATTCATTCGTTGAAGCCCCTTGACCGTTGATCACCAGCACTTTGCCCTTGACTATCGACACACCCTGGTCACTTAGTGATACGGCCCAAGGGGTCATCCGAAACATCCCTGTATCCGGAAAAGTATTGATGATCGGAAGCCAGAGACATTGCAGATCTTTAATCGCCTTAAGAATTCTTTCTGCGTATATCTCATCCCCTCCGGAAAGAACCCTCATCCTGCCGGGATGACTGTGAAATATCACTTGCAGCCGCACACCGGCGGGATTCCAAGTCGTCTCAAAAAGATGGTTCAGCCTTCTATGGTCCGGAGAATATGTCACCGCAGAGTTGCGGCTGCTTTCGTCAAAATGAAAACAATTCACCACCTCACCTGTTCCGCCGCCCACACCGCCGCTTTCCGCATTCAGGCTTCCAATGGTCTTGACGACTTCTTCAAGGACTTCGGCACTGAGTTGAAACACCGGAGGCTTTCCTCCATTCCCTTTCTCATCATTGAATGAATCCCTCATCTTTCCTCCTTTTTTTTTAAAAATGCCTTCCTGTTCGAATGTATTCTTGTGTCTTGTCAGCCCAGACAGCCGCAATATCCATGGCATCTCTTAACGTACGGATAGGTCGTGTCCAGCAAATATATTTTCGTCCGTTTGCAGAAAGTCGATGAGTCGATATCGCACCGCTATCACGACCTTGGTAAGACGGCTGACTTTCGATATACACTCGCCATGTACCATCCCCTTGCTCCTCGAAACTGAAGAAATAATCCGCCATTCCGTCACGAGTTCTATAGTATCGGGTCTGTCTTCTCATTGCCCTGTCCTCGCGGTTTCCCCCTCGGCTCTCTCGCTAAAGAAATTTCCTTCCTTGCTCATGAGTTGGCGGAGGCGGGTTGCCCGCCTCCGCCAACTGCATGATCGTTTCATTGGAGTCAAACCTCAGTGAAATGTTCCCGGGGGAATAGCATCCCCACCATGGAACGTTCCCCGAGGGATCGCATCTCCACCATGAAACGTTCCCGGGGGAATGGCATCTCCGCCGCGGAAGATTCCCGCAGGAAGAGAATCAAGGATGATTGCGGCACCCTCACCTCTCAGACTCACCATTCGCAACATGTTCTCTCTCCTTTTCTTCGTCACCTCGGGTTCCTCTTTCACGAAGCCGGCCCCGAGACCTGCCTGGCTCCGGAAGACCTCCTTCTCCACTTTTTGAGATTCTCCTCTTTCTCTACCTCCTTTCTTGCGCCCTTCGTCCCTTCCTCCATTGGCAGATCCGAAGTCACTCTTTCTCAGTCCTTCTTTTTTTTCTCTCATCTTGATACTCACACTCCAAGTAATCCAAAAAATGTGCCATTTCGAAAAAAGATCTTTTTAAAGAAAGATCTGCAAAGACTAGGCTACCTGTTACTCTATATATATCAGCATGATACGGTTATTATAATTTTCCCGAGCTCATGTCTTTTGTAAAAAATGGAACGTGATTAATGGAGTGATATTTCGTTACCGGGCGTCCCAATAATGATACTTAAACACTCCAATAAATAGCCTTCGTTTTCGTCGACTCGGAAAACTCATGGGCCACCACATTTTTTTTGTTTTTCATTATTCTTGAATGTTGACCTGCCCCCCGGATCTTGGTTTATTCCGGATGCAACTTTTTAATAAAACCGGGCATTCGGAAAGAAGTTCGAAATGAAGAAGAAGTTCACAGAGGGGCAAATCGTCTTTGTTCTTCGCCAAGCGGAGAGCGGGACGCCTGTTGCGGATATCATTCGGAAGCTGGAGATCTCCGAGGTCACGTCCTATCGCTGGAAGAAGAAGTATGCAGGGTTGGGTGTTTCGGAGCTTCGCCGGTTGAGGCAGCTCGATGAAGAGAATCGCCGATTGAAGCGTTTGGTGGCTGATTTACCCTCGATAAGCAGATGCTTAAGGATGCCTTATCAAAAAAGTTCTGAAACCCGCCGAGATGCGGGATCTGGTGTTTGTGGCGACGACATCCTATCAGATCTCCGAGCGGTGGCCTTGCCGGAGTTTGGCTTTGGCTCGATCGACGATTCGCTACAAGAGTACGGCCGACCCGCAGACGATTCGGGTGGACAACGGTCCGGAATTTATCTTGAAGGACGTCGATCTCTGGGCCTACTGGAATAAAGTCACTCTGGACTTTTCCCGTCCGGGGATGCCGACGGATAACGCTTATATCGAGTCTTTCAACGGTTCGTTTCGGGACGAATGCTTGAACGTGAATTGGTTTTTGTCGGTCGTGTCAAGATTCGTTCGCAATTTCGGGGCCATCATAACTCCCATCAGTTAGCCGCTTGAGCCATCAGCTCATGAAGCCTGTCCAAAGATCCGCGGACCTTGTCCTCCCGGATATAGCTCCGATCATTTTCCCAGTCCTCCGAGTATTCGATGAGATAGCAGATGGTCAAACGAACATAGGACTCCATCGAAGGGAAGACACCGACCACCCGGCTTCTGCGGCGGATCTCCTTGTTCAGTCGCTCCTGCCCGTTGGTCGAGGAGATTCGTTTCTTATCGACCTCCGGGAAGTCATAGAACGAGAGAGAGTCCTCGAGACCCTCTTCCAGACAGGAGAGTGCTTCGGGGAACCGCTTCCCATAGTCTTCGACGAGGGCGTCTGCAGCCCGCCGGGCGCTCGTCTTGTCCGGTTGCAGCAAGATCTGTTTCAGATGGGCTGCAAAGCGGCCTTTTTCCCGATGAGGCACTCTGGCCAAAATATTCCGCATGAAGTGAACCTTTCATCGCTGCCAGGAGGCGCCCAGCCATTCCCTCCGGACTGCAGCCTGGATGCCCGCATGAGCATCAGAGATACAGAGTGCGGTTCTCTTCATCCCCCGGGCCTTGAGCTTGCGGAAAAAGAGACACCAGGAGGCCTCCGATTCGTCGAACATCGGTTCGACAGCCAGGATCTCCCGAGAGCCGGCCGGATTGACACCACAGGCGATCATGACAGCGACCGACACCACCCGCCCATCGACCCGGACCTTCTGGTACAGAGCATCGATCCAGAGAAACGGATACTCCTCCGCCAGAGGCCGGTTGCGAAAATCGTCAACATGATGATCGAGCTCTTTGTTGAACTCCGAGACCTGGCTTGCGGAGATGTTTTCAATACCCATGGCATGAGCCAGACGCTCGATCTTTCGGGTCGAAACCCCGTTGATGAAAGCTTCCTGCACGACAGCCATCAAAGCTTGTTCGGACCGGCGCCTCTCCGAGATGAAGAACGGAACGTAGCCGCCTTTCCGGACCTTAGGCACAAGAAGATAGACCGTTCCCATCCGGGTATCGACACGCCTCACCCTTGTCCCCGAAAAATGCGTCGTCCGGTCCTTGGCGTGCTTCCCTTTGGGTGTTCCGATTTTTGCCTCCACCTCGATTCTCATCAGTTCCGTCATCACCCACTTGAGCATGGCCAGGAAGGGATCCGGCTCCGTGATGAACTGCAATAGCGCCTTTTTGAAGAGTGTCTTATAATGCTGTTGGGCCATCGTAGTAATATTCCTCCTCTCATTCGGTTTTGCGGCCAATGAGAGTTTACGATGGCCCACCTCCTATGTAAAATTGCAAACATCACTGTACACTAGCTGCAAACATCACTGTACACTAGCTTTTTGTCGATGGAGGATGCGAAAGAAAAGATCGAGAAGTGGCGGAGGGACTATAACGAGTTCCGGCCGCATAGTGCCCTTGGGGACTTGACTCCAAAGGAGTTCATTGATAATTTCAAGAAAGGGATGCAAAGCCAAAAAACTTCATTTCTGGCCGGACCAGTTTTTGGGTGAGGCCCAACATATGACCTGCCCCCCGGATCTTGGTCCATTCCGGATGCAACTTTTTTGATAAAATCAGGCATTCGGAAAGGAGTTCGAGATGAAGAAGAAGTTCACGGAGGCGCAAATCGTCTTTGCTCTTCGCCAAGCGGAGAGCGGGACGCCGGTGGCGGAGATCATCCGGAAGATGGAGATCTCCGAGGTTACATTCTATCGCTGGAAGAAGAAGTATGCGGGGTTGGGCGTTTCGGAGCTTCGCCGGTTGAGGCAGCTCGATGAAGAGAATCGCCGATTGAAGCGCTTGGTGGCTGATTTAACCCTCGATAAGCAGATGCTTCAGGATGCCTTATCAAAAAAGTTCTGAAGCCCGCCGAGATGCGGGATCTGATGTTTGTGGCGACGACATCCTATCAGGTCTCCGAGCGGCGGGCGTGCAAGAGCTTAGCCTTGGCCCGATCGACCGTTCGTTACAAGAGCACGGCCGACCCGCAGACGGCGCTTCGGATGCGTCTTCGGGATCTGGCTGGGGTGCGCGTCGGGTACGGATACAGACGGCTTCATGTCCTGATCGAACGTGAAGGATGGCACGTGAATCACAAGCGCATCTATCGGTTGTACCGGGAGGAAGGATTGGCCATGAGACGACGGCCTCCCAGGCGGCGCAAGGCCTGTGTGAAGAGGGAGCTTCGGCCTCTGGCCGCGGAAAAGAACGAGTGTTGGAGCATGGATTTCATGTCGGATGAGCTCTTCGATGGGCGGAGGATCCGGCTTTTAACGATAGTGGACAATCATACGCGTGAAAGCCTGGCGATTCATGTCGGCCAGAGGATCCGTGGATGTGAAGTGGTCGAGGTTTTGGAGCGAACCGTAAAGAACCACGGGAGACCACAGACGATACGTGTTGACAACGGCCCGGAATTCATCTCGAAGGACGTCGATCTCTGGGCCTACTGGAATCATGTCACTTTGGACTTTTCCCGTCCGGGGAAGCCGACGGATAACGCTTATATCGACCCGACTTTCGCCATTATTCTATGAGCCTCCTATAACTTAAGCAAAATCAGGAACATACGCAGACGCCAGCGTAGC
>JAWSUF010000033.1 GCA_033549365.1 Acidobacteriota bacterium | reverse complement strand
GTGGATATCATGGAGGGTTGTAGCCCTTTTTTTTCGTCCTTGTCAAATGCCATCACGTAACTTTGAAACAAGCTCCAAGATTATTTACAATATTAATACCTTCCTTTGAGGCTGTTTGTGGGATTTTTTTATTAGTTGGCATATTCCGAATGGCTGCATCCCTCCTATTGGTTCCACTTGTTCTTTCATTCACGTTTGCCATTTTGATAAATCTTATGCAAGGAAACATATTTGATTGCGGTTGTTTTGGGCCATTGCAATTCTTTACAAAAATATCACACGGAAAAATTTTTTTTAACATTGCCCTTATCATTGGGCTTCTATTGATTGTTATTAAAGAAAGGGTAACTAGCGATTTTTTGAGCCACCTAAAAGCTATTATATCTTATACATTCATTATTGGGTTGCTTATATTTATTCCTTATAGCAACACTTCTTTGGCATATGCTCTAAACATGAACAATATCAAAGAGATTGACTGGAAAACTGCCAATGATTTAATCAAGGAAAATAATGCGATCCTTTTTGATGCAAGATCAAATGATCAATATAAAAAAGAACACATCCCTGGAGCATTATCCTTACCGGTCAGCGAGTTTAGTAGATATTTTAGCAGTTATAACAAGATGAGCAAAGAAACGCTCATTGTTGTTTATTGTGAAGCTCATGATTGTTATTCTGCAAATATGGTCGGTATTAAACTAATTGCCAGGGGGTATCACAATATTTTTAAAATATCTGGGGGATTTGATGCTTGGAACGAAAAAGAATGAAGAAATATTTTTAATTTTTTCAAGAAAGACCACGCTTCCTTTTATTTCAGCTGTATTAATCATATATATTCTTAATGTTAACAATCACTATAAATTATTCAATTATCAAATAAAAAGAATTAATGATGACAGAATTTTATGCGAATTCAATTATCGTTCCATCGAAGGATTTTTTAATAATATAATCATGAACGCTCATTTCGTTGGGAAAAAGCTTCCGGTACCCGGCAAATATTTAATCAACGATCGCCATGGAATTGTAATTGTAAAAAAAGAAAATATTGAGAATCTGGCTACTTATAACATCGTAAGGATTATCAATAAGATAAAAACTGTAGAAACTGGAATAAATACATTTACTATTCTTCAATTTACATCAGAAATGTTTTTTATTAACCCAACCGATGAAAAACTACTAGCTCATACCGGTATTTTCCTTATTGATGATAAAAACACTATTTTGTGTGCATTTTCGATAGATGGAACAGAATCAACTGAAGAGATCCAACTAATTCAAAACTATATACTCCGAATATCCTCGCAACCAATTAACAAAGGAGGTAAGCCATGAAAAAGGCAAGGATATTGATTGGGTCTTTGGTCATGCTGTGTGGCGTTTTTGTGTTTCTCAACCTCATCACGTCACCGGCTGGCTTTTCTTCAGACAATGGGGGAACTTTTTGCGACACGAGCAAAACGATGTATTGTTGGACAAGTATCCCATTTTGGGAATGTCGACCTTCCGGCGGATATCATTGCACAGATCCTGTTCCTCCAAAATAGCGTGGGAGACCTTTTTATTCTTATCAAACAATAAAGGAGGAAAATAATGGGAAAGACAAGGAAGCTGCTGGTATCTTTTGTTCTGTTGTGTGGTGTATTTGCATTTCTTGCGCTTATCACAGAGGCGCCAGTTGACTTCACGTCAGCCACTGAGGGAACTTTTTGCGATCAAGGAAAAGATCTTTTTTGCTGGGCACAGATACCCTATTGGTATTGTCTTCCGACCGGATTTTTAAGCTGCGTTGATCCTCCTCCTCCAATCTGATTACATCTTTGGACATCTAGATTAATCTACATATTGGGAGTTTATGCCATCGCCATAAAATCCCGGGCTTCAGCCATGTGAGTTATCATAGATGCTAAGGAGTTAATATGTATCCAGCAAAGAATTTATTATATCTCTTTTTATTATCCTGGATGATTTTAATGATTGTTGTTTCCTGTCGTTCGAAGAAAGATCAGATTCCAGTCATCATCAATTCTTTTCCAATTTATGGAGAAGAATCAATTGTGGAGATTGAAAAACTCTATCGTATTGATGTCACACAAATAAGTCTTTTCAACAAACAGGATGAGTATCAAGGCGTTGTTGATTTTGACAAAAACAATAATCTTTATGTTCTAGACAGATATGAAGGAACCATAACAGTCTTTGACGAAAAAGGAATTCTTATCAACCGTTTTGGAAGACGAGGACAGGGCCCAAATGAATTCCAGGAAGCAAATTTCATGGTCATCAGTCATAATCATATTTATGTTTTCCAAGGAATTAACGAACTGAAAATCCTCGACCTTCAGGGAGAACACACGGCCAGCAATGTCATCTACCTATATGGTGATAATCCTTTAAGATTTCGAGCGGTAGGAGATCTGTTTTATGTTCTTAAGGGAAAAACAGACCGGACTTTTACTAAACTCGATCTTTTATTATGGGCGCATCGTAAAGATTTCTCTGGAGGTAAAGAATTATTCAGGTATACATATCCTCTTGGTCTTCGAGGGTATCCATGCTGGGAGTGGATGCTCATACTCGAAAGCGGAGAATTTTTCTACCCGGAAGATAATCATCATAAGTATTCCATAACACGATACGACAAATCGGGAAAACCGGATTTGATTTTCGGCAGAAAATATCAAATTGAAAACTATTCGGAAGAAGCAAGGAATAGATTTTTATCGACTTATCAGAAAGCCATCGAAAAGGGCCAAATGACCATTCTCAAAGCTCCCCCTATCGTCCGTACAATGTTTCAGGACTCAAAAGAAAACATCTGGGTCATATCCGGAGAAACGTACGAGGATAACATGAATCCGAATTTCAAAAACACCATTGATATTTTCAACCGAAAGGGGGAATGGCTCTCTTCTTTCAATACTTCAATAATATCGAAGAATAGTTTTTATAATCATGGGAAAATTTATAAAGTCCTTCCCATTGACGCGGAGGGTTTTTCCCAATTTATCGATGTTTATGGAATAAGATTCAAGATGAATCCATGATTGTGGGAAGAATTGAACAGCAATCCTTGGGTGATATCGACTTCTTTTGCATTCATTCATATAAGAAATGCAAGATAGGAGGCAACTAGAATGGAATTCATGATTCATCCGATCTCATTTGATATGATAGATGGAGTCAAACTCTTATCCGAAGATTATGCAGAGAAGACTGTAATAAATACATTAAATCTATGCTGTGAATATTGTAGAGTTGTAAGCACAACAGCTACTTGTCCTTTGGTTTGTGAATTGATTGATTATTGGGCTGCGAATTTTTAGCAACATTTAATAGCGTTTTCCAACATGAAAACATCCTATTTTAATATATATTTGTCCATTAGAGAAGAAGAAAGCCTGTTAGTTTACAATACTTTTTCAGGAGCCTTTGCAAAAATTGTAAAGGAAGATGTAAAAATAGCACAAGCTTTATTAAGCAATCCCAACATCATTTGTGATTCTAATGAGATAAATAGGCTTAAAGAGAGTTTATCGGCAGGAGGCTTTATAATCGATAATCATACTGATGAAATCAAAATTCTAAAATTAAGAAATAGATTAGGTAGATATCAAAGAAAATTATTTGGGCTAACAATTGCGCCGACATTAGATTGCAATTTTAGATGTGATTATTGTTATGAGTTATTAAAAAATACGACTATGAGTAAAGAGACTGAAGAAAACATCATCCTATTTGCAAAAAGAGGCATGAAAGAGATCTCGGTTTTCCGTGTGAATTGGTATGGAGGTGAACCGTTACTTCGATTTGACGTTATATCAAGACTCACGGAAAAATTTATTCTTATTTGCAATGACAGGAATATCGAATATTCTGCAGGAATGATTACGAATGGATATTTATTAAATAAAGATGTAATTAAGGTATTAGATGAATATCTGATAAAAAATATTCAGATAACCGTTGATGGGCCAAGATATATACATGATAAACGAAGAATACTAGCAAGCGGGGAACCGACGTTTGATATCATTATGAGTAATCTTGAAAAAGTAATAAAGAAAAGCAACGCTATCATAAATCTAAGAATAAACATCGATAAAGATAATCATGAAAGTGTTTTGGAATTTATTGAAAGTCTAAAATACAAACAACTATTAAATAAAGTCAATGTCTATTTAGCTCCAATTCAAACTTGTTTCAATCATGCTTCGGATTATCAACACAAATGCATATCGTATAAAGAATTTATTGATGTAGAAACAAAGGTTTTCAACAAATTGTCAGCAAAGGACATTATTATTAAAAATATCCCAACTCAGAAAAATCAACAGTGTATTGCTGATACATGGGGTTGTTTTGCAGTCGATCCCGAAGGGTTTTTATACAAATGTTATGCCGATATTGGAGAAAAAGAACACTCAGTTGGCCACATAACTGACACAGAGTGTATTAAAAGCCGTTTTTATGAGTATTTAGTATGGGATCCTTTTGATGACAAAAAATGCAAAAAATGTATTTTTTTACCGATATGCATGGGAGGATGCACCAGAAGGCGTATGAGCAAAAGCCGTAATTATAGTGTCTGTTCTAAATGGAAATACAGAATAATTAAAAGTTTGGAAGCTTGGTATACAAACTATCAATCCCTATCAAATGATCGGCAAACGCGTGGATAAGGAGTGTCAATATTTTCGTTGTTTGCCTAGAAACCTCAACATTACAGGAACAGAAGATGAGCTCTCATTTAAAAAGCGGCCTCACCGGCCTGTTGTTAATAAGCTTTTTTCTCAGCCCGTCATGTCGGAAACATAAAGACGGATGGCCGGTTGAAATCAACTGTGCAAATGGCATTCAGGTCGTTAAAAACCCTGCAGAACCCTACTATGGGGAGTTGGTGTTCGAACTGGAAGAAGACTTGGCGATCGGGAATAGGAACAGCGGAAACGTCATGTTTAGCGGCATCGCCGTAATCCGGGTGGATGATAGGGGAAATCTTTTCGTTCTGGATACGCGAAATCACAGGATTCATAAATTTAACGGGAATGGCAACCATCTCCGTACATTCGGACGGAAGGGCCAGGGTCCCGGTGAGTTCGAATACCCCAATCGGCTCTATCTGGACGGCGATGGCAACATCATCGTCTCCGAGATGCGCAAAATTCAGATGTTCAACCCCGAAGGAGACTTCATGAAGTTGAGATGGGTCCCATTCCATATCATGGATTTTGTGCCGGCTGCAGAAGGAAACCTCATAGTTTACGGATTAATAAGGACCGATAAGGGGGAGAATTTCGTGATCCAGAGCCTGGATTGGGACGGGGAAACAATAAGAAAAATCGCCGATTTTTATGGTTTTTCATTCGTCAGGAAAGGAGACACTGTCTTCAGATACTCTCACAGTTATAGCCCGTTTCTGCATTTTTCGCACATGGAAAAAGCCGGATTCGTTTATGGATATAGTCTTGAATACAAGCTGTTTGTTTCCGACCGTTCGGGGAAAACGGATTTAATCATAGAAAAGGATGAACGCAGCGAAACGATAACGGCTGCGGAAAAACACAGGATAATCGATGATACGCTGAAAAAAGCGGCGCGAAGCGGATCGAACACGACTAAAGATGATCTGGAAAAAGCGGCGAACTTCCCTCCTCATAAACCGTTTTTTTCCAGACTAACTACAGATGATCAACAAAGAATCTATGTTTGGAAACTCAAATCCATTCTCGATGTGAACACGGACGAAGAAGGAGTCGAATGTGATATTTTCGGTCCGGACGGTTGCTTTCTATATACAGCCAAGTTCTTATCTCCCCCATTTCTTATCCATGACGGCTATCTCTACGACAAGAAGTTAATTGAAGATACGAATGAAGAAGTGCTTGTCAGATATCGAATAAGAAATTGGCTGAAAATCAAAAGTGACGTGCCCAATCACGCAATTGTCCCCCGGTGAATGCAGGATTTCTCATGCGTCATGTCAAGATAAATTCGCCGCACACCTGCTCCAGGAGATATGCGGCATGAACCCGACTTTCGCCAATATTCCATGAGCCTCCTATAACTTAAGCAAAATCAAAAACATACGCAGCTGCCAACGTA
>JAWSUF010000032.1 GCA_033549365.1 Acidobacteriota bacterium | reverse complement strand
TTGTGGATATCATGGAGGGTTGTAGCCCTTTTTTTTCGTCCTTGTCAAATGCCATCACGTAACTTTGAAACAAGCTCGAATAATGCTTAGGAGATGATCGCATGAAAAAACGGATATTCTTGTTGTCGGCGTTTCTTGTTTTCACCCTGTTCACGACGGCTGCGGCGCAAAAGATTTATTGGGGCGATGCCGTTCCCGATGGATGGAACGGGACGTGGCCCGAGAAGTTCCGGACCGTAGCCGAGAAAACGAATTTCGTCAAAACGGCGTCCTCCGGCGAAGTCCAGGAGTTCCTCAATGTTTTGAGATGGAACAGCGAGAATGTCCATATCATCAACATGTTCATCAGCGGATTGCGCAAAGCCGGATCTGCCATTGTCCTGGCGGATCCGCGGGTGACCAATCCTGCGCAAGCCCGAGCTTCAGGAAAGGCGGTCGTTTACCTTCAGGGGAATATCCATCCCGGCGAAGCGGAGGCCAAAGAGGCGCTCCTCATGCTCATGCGCGACATCCTTTTTGGGAACAAGAAATATTGGCTCGACAACCTCATCATCATTGTGTGTCCGGTTTTCAATGTCGACGGAACCGATACCCTGGGTTTTGTCCACGGCACTCCTCACCTCATCGGAAACCGGCGCAACATGCAGGATCTTGACCTGAATCGGGATGCCGTCAAGCTGGAAACTCCCGAGGTCAACGGTCTCTATCGGTCGATATTCAACACATGGGACCCCGTCCTGTTCTACGATGGCCATACTATGGGAGGTCAGCACGGCTATGCGATCGGCTATGCGATGTCGACCGTTCCGGCCGCCCAATCCGGACCGCGGGATTACCTCCAACACAAGATGTTTCCCACTCTCCCGGAAGCGGTCCGGAAGAATTTCGGTCTCGAAGTCTTCGACTATGGGGCCATCGATAGACAATGGCCGCCGACGGTCTGGAGCCCGGAAATGGCCCTCTGGACGACCGAGGCCAAGTTCCTGGCCAATTATTATGGTCTGAGGAACCGGATGTCCATTCTGGCCGAGACGGGATATGCGGGTAATAGCCTGGAAAGAAAGACCTATTGCCAGTACGCCCTGATCACCGAGATCCTGGAATACACCTACAGGCACGGCAAAGAGATGATGGAAATCTGCAAAAAAGCCGACGAAGAGGTTGTTACAAAAGTGCTGGCCAAGGCCGAGTCCGGAGAGCTCAAGAATTTCATCGCGGGCAAGTATGAATCGTTGGGCAAGATCGACATCCTGGCTTATCAGAAGAGTAACGCCGCCGAGTTCATTCCGGGGACAAGCGTCCGGGCGATGGTTCCTGCTCACATGCGCGAGGCGCCTGAAGTGATTCGCGGGGTCGATAACCTATCCAAGGCGGTCGGCACTGAAGAGGCGACCATGCCTCGCGGCTACTTGATCCCGGCGGATATGGAATTCGTTGTGGAAAAACTGAGAACGCATAATATCAAGGTCGATATTCTTGAAAAACCCGTCAAGGCCGAGGGCCAGGAGTTCGCCATCGACAGGCTGGCCATGGGTTCGATCGATACGGTCAACCAAGTCCAGATGCTCAAGTTGGAGGGCCGATTCATCCCGTCGGCTTCCAGGGAATTCCCGGCCGGGACTTTCCTCGTGGACTTGGCTCAGCCCGGGGGCAACACGGCTTTCTACTGTCTGGAACCCCAGGCCGCGGACGGATTCGTCGGCTGGGGCGTTTTGACGGATTACCTGCGTTCGCTCGGCATCGACAAACCCGGCGTCATCTATCCGATCTATAAGTACTTCAAGATCCAGGAATAAGGCTGTGTTGATCGATAACGGCCGCCGACAAGGTCTACAAGTTGGGCCACAGCGATTTGAACAAAATCGACATCCGGGCCATCGGCTGGACTGAGGGTTTGCTGATTTAAGCTTTCCCTGACCTGCAATGTCTTGACAGCACAATCAGGGATTGACTATACTGATCTCCAAGCTTGTCATGCCATGAAAGTTCTTCTGTGGATCGTCCTTGGCGGTCTTGCGCTCATTGCGCTCCATAATCTTGCGTTATGGGCTGAGAGGCGAGGTTGGATCTATTATAAATATCAAAAAGCTTCCCCAAGCAGTGTTGGGAGCGCGTTTCTGCAAGTCCAGTCACTCCTTGAGCCGGGAAAAAAGCACATTATCGAGTCAAGGCTCGAAGATGTCGCGGAAGAGGACGAGTCGGGCGATCCGGCGAAATAATCCTGCCCGCTGTCCGAATGGTCTTGATAGGCCCGCCGATCTGCGTTACAATAAAAACTCCTGCCGGTGTCGACTCGGAGACATCCACTGCGATCGGCCGATGCGGATCGCGGCCAGGATTTCGAGATAAATCCTCAATCAAGGAGACGCCATGACTCACACAAAATCGATCCGATGGTTCCTGCCCTTGGGACTTGTCTTTCTCATCTCGGGGGTTTTCGGCCTGGCTTGCACCCCGGCTCAAAAAGACCCAACCCCGGTGTCAGGGCCCATGACGGATGCCGCAGCGAAGTTGAAAGCCTACGAGAAGCATTTCGCCTCGGCGCCGGAGTCGCCTTTCCACGATCTTCGGTGGCAATACATCGGTCCGACGAACGTCAGCGGCCGAATTACGGATCTCGCCGTAGGTAAAACGGAGGATAAGGCCCGTGCCGTTTACGCGGCGACCGCGTCGGGCGGCCTCTGGAAATCCACGGACGAGGGTGACTCTTGGAAGCCTTTGACCGAAAATCTTCCCACAGCGTCCATCGGAGCCGTCGCCGTCTCGGCCTCGAACCCGGACATCGTCTGGATGGGAACAGGCGAGGCCAACGTCATCCGCAGCGGCCAGGCGGGAATCGGCGTTTTCAAATCCGTCGATGCCGGAAAAACCTGGATCCATATGGGTCTCGAAGCCACCTCCACGATTGCCCGGATTGTCATTCATCCCGAAAATCCCGACATCGTCTACGTGGCTGCGCCGGGTCGTCAGTGGACGGACAATCCCGAACGGGGTGTTTTCATGACAAGTGACGGCGGTCGGACGTGGGAACATGTCCTCTCCAAAAACCCGAGGACCGGAGCCAACGATCTGGTCATGGATCCCTCCGATCCCGACACGCTGTATGCGTCCATGTGGCAGAGGATCCGGACCAAGTGGAATGATCCCCGGACCTTCCCGGACTATACCGGAACCGGCATTCATAAGACGACGGACGGCGGGAAAACATGGGCGGCGATCAACACCGGACTTCCCGAACCGCACCACAGGGGCCGGACGGGGCTCTCCATCGCCCATTCCAACCCGAACGTCATCTATGCCTATGTCGACAACTATGAATTTCTCCGCGACATCACGGACGCGGAACGGCGGACGCCCCACGGAAACCCCTCCACCGGATATGTTCACAAAGGCGCGACGATCTATCGCAGCGACGACAAGGGGGAAAACTGGAATAAAGTCAGCCCCCTGACGCCGGAGATGGAAAAGGTCATGTTCGGCCAGTCGATGACCTACGGCTGGTATTTCGGACAGATCCGCGTCGATCCGAACGATGAAAACACGGTTTACACGAGCGGCATCCGCTTCAACGTCTCCCGGGACGGCGGAAAGACGTTTTCGCCCTTGATGCCCCCCGGAGTCGATCATCACGGGATGTGGATCGATCCCGACGATTCCCAATCCTTCATCCTGGCCTTTGACCAGGGACTGGCCATCACCCGGGACGGCGGGAAAACCTGGAAGGATTCGCGGTCGACTCTTCCCGTTGTGCAGTTCTATAATCTCTCACACGACATGGACACCCCGTTCCGGGTCTACGGCTCCGTTCAGGATCACGGCAGTTTCCGCGGCGTCGTCGATCTCAGCAAGGGGCGTGATCAGATCCCCGCGGTGGAATTCGAACGGGCGCCTGGCGGTGAAGCCTCGACCCACGTCATTGATCCGACCAATCCCGAAATCGTGTATTCGGCCGGATTCTTCGGACGCATCACGCGGACCGATTACGGCAAATCCGGAAAAGAGCGTCAGACGGCCATCTTCCCCGAACAAGCCGAGGGCGAGCCCTACCTGCGCGGCCAGTGGCTGGCGCCCATCGCGATGTCGCCCCACGATCCCAAGACCATTTATCTGGGAGTTCAATACCTCTACAGATCCCGCAACATGGGCGACGATTGGGAAAGGATCAGCCCGGATTTAACCACCGACGATGAGTCCAAAAGAGGCGAGGTTCCTTACCAGACGATTTTCGCCATTTCGGAATCCCCGAAGGTTGCGGATCTCATCTATGTCGGAACGGATGACGGACGAGTCCATGTCACCCGCGACGGCGGGGCCAACTGGCAGGAAATCGTCAAGGGTCTGCCGGAGGATCGATGGGTGTCCCGAATCGCCGCCTCGGCCTTCGAAGAGGGAACGGTCTATATGACCCAGAACGGCAAACGCGACGACGATTGCCGTCCCTATGTCTGGAAGTCCACGGACTTCGGTGAAACCTGGAAGGATATTTCCACGAACCTTCCGATCGGCCCGGTGAACGTCATCCGCGAGGATCCGTTCGACAAGAACACTCTGTATCTGGGAACGGACCTGGCGGCCTATATGACGACCGACGGCGGGGCGACGTGGCATGTCCTTGGCGGCAACCTGCCGACGACCTATGTCCACGATCTGGTCATTCACCCCCGCGACAACATCATCGTCATCGCCACGCACGGGCGGGGCATGTGGGCCCTGGACGCCGCGCCGATCAATAAAAAAGAATAATCCGCCGGCCGGGGCGGTCAGTCCATCCCGCATCCCCGGTCTTCGAGGAGGGCGCGCGCTCCGTCCTTCCCTTTGTCCTTGACTCGGAAGGATTTGCAGAGACGGCCGTCGACGAGTTCCAGGATGCGGTCCGCCCGGACAAGGAATTCAATTGTTTGAGATTGTCGTCCGTCGGCAGTCCAGTTCCAAGACAGCATGTTTGATATTCATCCGGTCGGCCGTATAAGTGATATGGATTTTTCCGTCGCCGGCCTGAATCACGGCCGGATAACTGTACTCGCCGTCCGCATGGTCTTCCAGTGTTAAGATATCGCGCCACGCCACTCCGTCAGCGGACAGGGCGACCTTGAGAATATTTCGCCCGCTCGACCAGTCTTCACCCTGCCGAAGGGGATTATAAACGAGCAAAAACCGGCCATCGGACAGGGTCACGGCATCGATTCCGGAATTCGGATTCGACAGGGACAGACAACTCAACGCCTCCCAGGATTGCCCGTCATCGCGCGACCACGATTGAACGATACAATTCTGTTTGCTGCGGCATAGGATCTGCAAGACCCTGTCGTTATGAACAAGGATTGTGGGTTGAATGACGTCAAATCCTCCGGAGGGATCAACCGGAATATTCTTCCAACACATCAGATCATCATTGACGATCTCGATGTGGACCTTCCATTTGCCGTTCGGACCCTCGGTGCTCGAAGGGCAGAGGATTTCCCCGCTGCTCAAGGGAATGGGTTTATTGCGGATGGGGCCGAGAAAGCCGGGGGGAAGCTCCCGTTCCGGTTCCCATGTTATGCCATTATCCGCGGAGATCTTAACCATTCCCCGCCATTCCCTCGGATTTTCGCCGACCTTGTAAAAAAGATACAGCCTCCCATTCTTCGATTTGAAGAGGACAGGATTCCAGCAGGGGAGCCGATTTCCGGAATCATCGGCGCCTTCGGCCAGAAGTTGCGGTGAACTCCAGTGTCCCTTTTCATAGACGGAGGAATAAATGGATACGTCGTTACACCCTTCGGTGGATCCGCCGAACCACGCCGCCATGAGACGGCCCTCTTCCAACTCAACGAGGGTTGAAGCATGATAAACCGTCAGCTCCGGATTCCGGATAATATTCCCGCTGGAGATAACACGGACCCCGGTCCTGGAAGGACAGGAATAGAACATGGACATACCCCACACACCGAAGAGAAGAATCATTAGGGCTTTTCGTTTGGGAACAACACGCATTGGGAAAATAATTATTCCGGCTGCGCTGAAATGTCAAGACCGATTTTCCCGCTATCAGTAGATGTTTCTTGACAACCTCACCGGCGGTGACATAATTTGAGCTTGTGACAAACGGGGGCTGTTTCTCGGCTTGCCGCCGGGAAGGCGTTCGAATAAGGCCCTCGCCAAGATGATAAGACCATGATTCTCAGGCTCAGCGCAAAACTCGCGAAAAAAATCGGTGCGGTATCCACAGAGTCGCTTCCCATGTCCGAAAATCCGTTCCTGGACTGGTCCGGCCATGTGTTCCGAGCAAATCGTGTGGAATATATCATTGTCACGAACACGACTTCGTTGTTTTCTCTCCTGTGCATTGGAAGAGGCGTCACGACTCCGGAAAAGTATACGGAAACCCTGGTGAAGGAATTCGGCAGGTACTTGGCAAGACGTGATGACATTGCTGTCTATTGGAAATCCCCGGCCGCCTATGGCAAGAATGTGGTATATTCTAAAGCGCTGAACCGATCCGTCACGGGAGATATTGTCAAGTCTTGTGTATGAGAAATCTTTGAGCCTATCCTGATGTTTCATTTAGGCCGCCTTCTCCATC
>JAWSUF010000031.1 GCA_033549365.1 Acidobacteriota bacterium | reverse complement strand
ACTGAAAAACCCTTGACATTAGTATTATTAGAGGAAGGAATCAGCCTCAACCGTCTCGTCAGCTCGAAGCTCAGCGAGCTTTAAGAACGCCGATCATTGCATTCATCCATCAAACTATATCCTTTTCCCAATCGCTTAAGCTCATCATCGCTTCCTATCAAGTGGATTTTCGGTTCCGCCGTTTTCGCCATAAGGCTCTTGATCTCGGGGAATAAAGGCGATTCATGGTTGGCCTGAAAATAGACTTGATGTCCGCTGACACGCCGGGTGATGAGGCCGGAGGCGGCCAGATGTTTAAGTTCGCGCTGGACGGGTCCCAGGCCGCAGTCGCTCATCCGAACAATCTGCCGGAGATAGAACGACTCATCGGCATGCCCATAAAGGAGAGCCAGAATCGCCGCGCGGGTTTTTCCGAATAAGAGTTTTTCAGGATTCATAGATGTTGCTCTGTAATCTTTTTGATTACGATTGTAATCCTTTTGATTACATAGATCAAGCACATGGATCAAACTCATTTTCGTGTCCTTCATCCGCTTGAGAATCGAAAGAACCGGAGTGCGTCTTATATACAGACTCTTGACAATGCTCCAGTCAACGCACCCCGCCCCCATCCGCGAAATCTTCAATCTGAAGAAGGGCTCCACCGTGATATTTAAAGTGACCGACAAGGGCGTTTTTTTCATGCCCTGTGAAATCAAGGAAAAAGAGTCCTACACCCGGGAGGAATGGACGAAAATCGAGCGTCTGGTGGCCGATCGCGGCCTGACCTATAAAACCACCCGCTCCGCCGGAAAACACTTGAAGTCGCTTTGAAATACGAATTCAAACCGTCTGAAAATTCAAACCGCACTCCCCGTCGGAACAGGTCTCAAGAAACTCCGGAAAGACTTCTGGGAAATCCGGGTGTAGCCTTCGAACTCGCGCCGCCCTCTCTCTCCCATAAATAGTCGATTCTTTCAATTATTGCAACTATTGTTTAGTTGCATCATTCCACTTGATCAGCGTTACAAAGATTTTCTGGGCTCAATTCGCTATCGTCCCGACGACAATTGCTTTCATGGGCGGATCGAAGGAATTGACGACCTCGTTTCTTTCGAGGGCCGATCCGTGGACGAACTCAAAAAGAGCTTCAAGGCGGCGGTCGACGACTATCTTGAGCTTTGTCGGAAATCCGGAAAGTCTTCGATCAGGTCATATAAGGGAACGTTCAATGTCAGGGTGCCACCGGACCTTCACAAACGGGCTGTACGAAAATCGATCAGCGAGGGAATTTCGCTGAACCGGCTGGTTCGTCGGGCTCTCGAAAAAGAAGTCGGCAGGAACTAACGCCTTCACAATCGGGACTTAACGATTTTGATCCTGTTTCTTGACATTATAATACTATTTTAGTACTATCCAAATGCCAACAAATCGAGGAAGCACGGCAATGAAAGAAAGCGACAAGTTTCTGAAGATCGTCGAGTGGTCGGACGAAGACCGGTGCTATGTCGGGTCGGTCCCCGGTTGGATCGGCCCCTGCTGCCATGGAGACGATGAGGCGGAAGTCTTCAAGGAGCTCTGCGACATCGTCGACGAATGGATCGAAATCTATAAGAAAGACGGTCGTCCTCTGCCCCCGCCCACTGCAAAAAAGTATTCCGGTAAATTTGTTCTCCGGACCGGCCCCGATCTGCACCAGGCTTTATCAGTCAGGGCCATTATCGAAGGTGAAAGCCTGAACACATACGTCATCAAAACCCTGAGGAAGGGCTTATCTGCTCCATAATCCCCCTTTTTCCCTGTCAAGCCGTTCTTCCATTGCCTCCCGCCCCCCTTCCAGGCTATGATTGTCCCTGCAAAAGCATCGGGCCGCAAAACCATGACCGAAGACCCGCGCTGTGGATGGAACTCCAAGTTTCCGCATTTCCGCTCGACCCCTCCCAAATTCATCCGTGAAAGCTTAAGCGCCTACGTCAAGGACGCCGGCCCCGCACAGGTCCGGGCCTGGGAAGACGCCATCCCCCCACTTCAAAACGAGGTCGGCGAGATCCTCCAGGCCGACACCGCCGCCCCCGACTATTCCACCATTCTCGAATATTCACTGCCCATGGAGTCGCGCCGCACCGATGTCATCTTCCTGGCCAAGGGTTCGGTCGTCGTCCTCGAGCTCAAGGGCAAACTGCAGCCCTCCCAGGCCGATATCGACCAGGCCGCCGCCTACGTCCGCGATCTCCGCTGTTACCATCGCGAATGCGAACACCGCCCCGTCCTGGCTTTGTGCGTGCCGATGAAAGCCCGCGGCTACCTGGGCAGCCGGCATGACGTTCACATCCTGGGCCCCGACGCCGTGGACGACTTCGTCGAGAAGCTGCCCCATGATCCGTGGCGGCCGCCCCTCTCACCTGCAGCCTTTCTCGCGGAAACCGCATACCGTCCCCTGCCGACTCTCATCCAGGCGGCCCGCGAACTCTTCGAAAAGGGCGACCTCCGACCCATTCGCCGCGCCCGGGCTGCAACCGACCCGGCGGTCTTCATGATCAGAGATATTATCCACGAGGCCGCCGCACGCCACGAGAAAAGGCTGATCCTGGTGACCGGCATTCCCGGAGCGGGAAAAACCCTCGTCGGCCTGCGCACGGTTCATGCCCACTACCTCGACGATCTGGCCGTCCCACGCGACAACGGCAAGGCTAGCGCACCGGCCGTCTTTCTATCGGGTAACGGGCCCCTCGTCGATGTGCTTCAATATGAACTCCGCGGCGCAGGCGGCGGAGGCAAGGCTTTCGTTCGAGGCGTTAAGGATTACGTCAAAAGATATTCCTCGCGCCCAGGCCTCGTTCCGTCTGAACACGTCCTGATCTTCGACGAAGCCCAGCGGGCTTTCGACGCCGAACAGGTCCGGTTCAAACACAGCCATGTCCCCGGCTTCATCGGAGGAAAGTCCGAGCCCGAACACTTCATCGAATTCGCGGAACGCATCCCCGAGTGGTGCGCCGTGCTCGGTCTCATCGGCGGCGGCCAGGAGATCCACATCGGCGAGGAAGGCGGCCTTGTTCAATGGCGGATGGCCGTCGAGGGCTCCGCCGATCCATCCGCCTGGACCGTTCACGGCCCGCCTCAAGTCCGCGGGATTTTCGACGGAAGTCCCATCCGGTTCGAAGAGTCGCCCGCGCTCAACCTGGATACCGAAATCCGCTTTCATCTGGCCTCCGAGATCCATGAGTTCGTGAATCAGCTCCTTGAAGGCGGCGCGCCCGAAGTCAATTCCGCCCTGGCCGGCAAGCTCGAAGCCCAGGGGTATCACCTAAGGCTCACGCAGAATCGCGAAACGGCCGAAACCTACCTGAGAGAGCGCTACGGCGAAAATCCCGACGCCCGTTTCGGGCTTGTCGCATCTTCCAAAGACCGGGACCTCGCCCGATTCAACGTCCCCAATGACTTCCAGTCCACGAAGCGCGTGCGCTACGGTCCCTGGTATTCCGACTCCGAGGACGCCCGGGGCGGTTATTCCTGCCGCCGTCTCAAGGACGCCGTCACGGAATTCGGCGCCCAGGGACTGGAGCCCGACGCCGTTCTTCTCGCCTGGGGCACGGACTTCATGCGGGAGGGCGGACTCTGGACGAACCGAAAGGCGCGCGGCTACCAGCGCCGGGCTCAAATCAAGGATCCCTTTCAGCTCCGCAAGAACTCCTACCGCGTCCTTCTGACCCGCGGCCGTGACGGCACGGTCGTCTTCATTCCTTCGCTTCCTGAACTCGATGAGACGCACGAATATCTCACGGCATCCGGCTTCCTTGGGTTGGAGTGAACGACTTCAAACTTCCTCTTCCGATTCCGGAATCTCAATGAAGCGGCCGGAATCGATGGCCACCTTCGCTCGGAACAGTTGGCCGGCTTCCGTGGATATCACTCCAGAAAAGGCACATAACGCTTCACATTCTGCGCTTTCCAAAGCAGGCCTGGATGCCGCCGGAGCAAAGTCTGCAGGACAGGATCGCCCGTTCTCTTCGATTGACTCCCCCATAGACCACAAATCCAAAGCGCAATCGTTCCAGGTTAAAGTTGATATTTCGAATTTTGCACATCTTCCCAGGTAAAATCCATTACCCAGCCTCCCAGGTTCGATTCAGCACGCGTTCGGGTACGATCAGATTCCATTCCTGGATGAGTCTCCCCGGCTCACGCCCCGGATCGAGGTATCGCGGCTGTTCCGGCGCCAGCGCCCGCAGCTCTTCGAGCCGTTTTGTCTCGACCATGAGCGCTTCCCGATTCCGGTCCAGGAAAAAACCCACTCTCGCCGCAGCCACCGCCGATCCCAGATTTCGGACATAGGCGAATACCTCATCCAGATCGAAAAATTCGACCATCTCAAGAGAACGCCAGATCTCTTCCCATCCTCCTCCCTTTTCGGGCGCTTCAAGGACATCGACCAGTGTTCGCTCCAGGCTGGTCACCCTGACCAGACCTCCGGCGTGTCGGACTTCTCGAACACCGCCGCCGAAGTCCGGAAGTCCGCGGACTTTCGCGGGCGCCTGAACGGAAACAAACCGCAAGTCTCGAAAATGGACCGTTCGAACTCTCTTTCTTGTGAGATACTGAAACGTTCGCCAAAGCGAGTAGGCTTTCCCGTGAAATTGAAGAGCGGCGTGATAGGCGACAACCGAATCCTCCTGCATTTTAGACGCGACGAGATAAGGATCGATTGTTGCTTCAGCCGCATCGACGCCCCACGCAACAACCGCATATAATCCCCGCTTCACCCGCACAAGCCTGCCGGAGGAGAGGTGCAGAGCAAGAAGATTATTGGCCGTGGCCCTGGTGCGTCCCCGGGATATGATAGTTGTCATGAAATCCCTATGAGTGAAAACCGGGTTTTTCGCGAAATAATCATGTGACTTGATGTTTTGTGCACTCATAACTATATATTATAGTTATATTGATGCATAACAGCAACAATCGTTTCCATTCTCGCGCATCATTCATGGCTTCAAGTTCCCTCATCGTCATTTGTACACTCATATGAGAGACGCCCGGAATCCGGCAAAGTTCTCGCAGCTGCCGTCCTCTCCCCCCAAAAAACGGCCAATTCTATGGTTGGGAGTTCTGTCTTAATCGTTTCGTCAGATTGAAGCTCAGCCTATAAGACGCCCCGGCGGCGCCTAGCAATGATTATCTTACGTCCAGTGTGCATTAAAAGAGATGTGATAACATGGAAAACACGCTTAAAGCGAATATGTCATGAAAGACCAATATTTCGGAGATATCAACGACTACCGCAAATACGGGCTGCTGCGCGCACTCATCCATGCCGGTCAGTTCCGTCTGCTGGTTGCCTGGATGCTTACGCCCGATGACGGCAGCTCAGACGGAAAGTTGATTTCGTATCTGAAACACCCAGGCAAGTGGTCTGGTTATGACCCTGATCTGTTCCAGACAATCAAAAGCCTTTTGGACTCCGGGCGGACGCGCAGCGTCAAGCTGATCGAAAAGGCGGGAGTTCTTCCGAACACCAAATACTTCACCCCCTATGTGCCGGATAAGGCTTCAGACCGTCTGTTGTGGTTTGAAGACCTTTGTCGAAATGCCCAAGGATGCGATTTCGTTTTTCTCGACCCTGACAACGGGCTGGAGGTGAAGTCAAAGCCATACGGACGAAAAGGCTCATCGAAATATTTGTACTGGAATGAAGTGAAAACTCTCTGGAATTCAGGAAAGTCGCTGTTGATTTATCAACACTTCATTCGGGAAAACAGACAAAATTTTATTCAACGGATGCTGAAGGCCTTGAAGCTCGCCACGCCCGGATCATCTGTCGGCGCCTTCTTGACTCCTCACGTCGTTTTTCTAATCGCTCTGCAGCCCAATCACAAAAAGCATTACAAGGCTATCGTCCGTTTGTTGAAGGAAAAGTGGGAAGATTCCATTTCAAGCAGTGCCCATAGAATTCTCTCAACGGCCCGACATCCGCATTCCGGCTCTCAAGATATTCGATCAGTTCTTCCCAACTGATCTCGCTAATCTACAGCCTTTCGAGAACCGTGTCCATGTTTCGGCGCGCGTTTCCCGCCTTGTCTGACCGAGAATTGTGTCCATCATCATGGCAGAGTCTATCCGGCGCATGAAAGGCATGTCAAGCCTGGCGGGAGCTCGTCCTGAACGCCTGCTTTCATCCGTGTGAGAATCGAAGATATTCAAAGTGACCGCCAAAGGCGTTTTTTTCATGCCCTGTGAAATCAAGGAAAAAGAGTCCTCCACCCGAGAGGAATGGACGAAAATCGAGCGTCTGGTGGCCGATCGCGGCCTGACCTATAAAACCACCCGCTCCGCCAGAAAACACTTGAAGTCGCTTTGAAATACGAATTCATAATTATATTCGGCTTGTCTGGTGTTTCTGACAGATGGCCACGAAATTGCGAACGTATTTTGGCTTTCACTATTTTAGATAACGATCATAGAAAGAATGATTTTCATTTAGTTTGGCGAGTCTTAACAATGGCCTTGTCGACTTCGGCGCGGGTCAGTCCTGTCTCCTCGGCAATGCGTCTTGCACGTTTCGTCAATCCCTTGAATTCCTTAAGAGAAGGCGGCTCCAAGACCTTGAATATCACTACGTCTCGATCCGCGATGACAACAAACTGAGTCCCCGCTTGAAGACCGAGCCTGGATCGAATTTCTTCCGGAATAACGACCTGACCCTTTGACGATAGCGTTGTGGTGCCCGCATAACTCATGGCTATCTCCTTTTTCTTACTGGTAAGATTAGCATGGTCCGCAAGTCTTGTCAACTAATCTTATGGGGCTTCAAGACACCCCGCGCAGCAGGCAAACACCTGTTTTTCGGCTTACTGCCTGAGATAACAATTCAAGGCCAAGCGTCCTTTCACTGAAGAACGAATAGCTGGAACTGACCGGCTATATTGCAACTATTTATTAGTTGCATCATCTCACTTGATCAGGTATTGTTTTATGAATCGCCATTTTCGAGCTCAGGGTGCGTATTCCGAGCGATTCCGGCCAGTCATTCCGACGGAAGCCGGCCACCCGTTCCGAGCGAAGGCGGCCGGCCATT
>JAWSUF010000030.1 GCA_033549365.1 Acidobacteriota bacterium | reverse complement strand
TACACCAAGATAAGAGCTATCATCATGATATATAATAAGTTCCGAGTTGCCGATAAAGCTATTGGCGAAAGTCGGGACGAAGCATTCCGTCGTGCGCCGGCCAGAGAATGATCGCAAGAAGGAGCGTGGGAAGAAACGGCAGAATGTAACCGTGGGAGACAAGATAGAGACCCGCAGCCAGCGAAAGCGCCGCGCCCCTGCGGCGGGTCGGTTTCCCGAAAAACCGGCGGCCGGCCCAGAGGAAAAGAAGGAGGAAAAAAGCGCCCAGAACTTCGTAACCCCAGAGATACCGGGATTGCATGACGTGGATCGGCAGGACGGCCGTCATGGCTGCGCCGAACAGACGTCCGAAAGTTCCGGCCCCCAGGCTTCCCAGATAACCCCAGACAAGAGGGACATAGAGAGTCCCGGCCAGGGCGACGGGCAGCTTCCACCAGAACTCGGTCAGAGTGATCCCCAGGGCGGTGACTCCGGCCGCCCAGAACTTCACGATCAGGTTGATCAAAAGCCCGTAATATTCCAGGAACATCCAGGCGAAGCCGGGAAACTTGAGGATCCGGGTCGCAACGGCGGTTTCGTCGGCCGAGCGGAAGGTCAAATCGAGCCCGATGCTTCGCAGGGCGAAAGCCAGGAGAATCAGCCCCGTCAACACGGCCGCCGCGGACTTTGGGTTCAAACGATCGGCCGCCGTTTTCATGCAATATTCCAAAAAATTAAGGCCATATTATTGCGGCGCGGCCGCGATGTCAATTGCCGCCGAAATCCGGCTCTTGACAGTCCGGCGGTTTGCCCGTGTAATGGAACGGAATTCCATAAAGGAGATCGCCATGTCCTCCGTTCCGAAATCCCTCGCGGCGCTTGTCTGCGCCCTGATCCTTGTTTCGGTCGCCGCCTGGCCGGCCGCCGAAAAAACGCCGTTCACCGCGGCCGATTCCCTGAGTGTCAAGTCCTTCAGCGTTCAGAGTGTCACGGACGACGGCCGGTTCATTGCCGGGTTTGTCACCACGCCCTACGACAGGCTGGGCACCGACCACCACCGTTTCGGCGATCCGATCTATGTTGCGCCGCGGCCCGCCGATGTTGTCATCCTGGATACATCGACCGGGCAAATGGAACCTCTTTTCCGTGACAAAGTCGAAGTCCAGAGAATGACCTGGTCCCCTGACGGAAAGACCCTGGCTTTTTTCCTTCGCAAGAGAAACTCATTCTCCCTTCAGGTCTATAGTCGCGAAACGAAGCGGATTCGGGAAATCCGGTTGAAGAGCCAAAAGGCGATTTCGTCGAACTCGCCGCTCGTCTGGACGAACGATGGCCGGAGCCTTTTGATCGCGTTGCGGTCTCCCGCCTGGGAGAAAACGTCCCGGGACGCCTTCCGGGAGGCGACGGTCGGTCCGGTCATCGTCTATGACTCGCGCGAGCCTTTTCTGAAATGGGATGCCATCCGTGACAGGAATCTTCTCGAAATCCCTGCTCTGGCCGATGCCGCATCCGGCGGGGTCCGCGAACTTCTGCCGGAAGGCCGCCACGGCGACATCCGGATTGCGGAAGACGACACCTTTATCACCTACAGCCTCATCCATCCCGTCGCCACGCACTACGGCGGAAGCGAATCCGGACAGGACGGCCGCGAACATGAGTTGTTCCGGCTTGACTTGGCCGATGGGGCGGAACCGAAGATCCTCGTTCCGCGCACGGACAAGAGGCGGACGTATGCCTGGACCGAGGACGGCCGCCGCTTCGCCTGGGCCGAGGACGGTGACATCTTCGTTCAAACCGTTGACGAAACCGAACCGCGCAATCTGACAGCGGACAAGTCTGCAGAGACTCCGGCCGCCGGCAAGGGGGAGGGGAAATCCCCGGCGGACAAGAACGAGAAAAAACTTCGCTTCAGTGTCGTCCGCTGGAGTCCGGACGGCGGACGCCTTCTGGCCCGGACCGACAAGGGATACTGGCTCTTCGATCCTCAAACAGGGGATCGGGACATGTTTTTCGCCTTTGCCGAGAGAGACAAGGAGAGCCGGCTCCGGCCCGAACCTCATCCGGGTATCGCCGCCTGGAGCCCGGACGGCCGCTATCTCTATATGACCCATGCGGCCCGCGACCGCTGGGAGCGCGGCTTCAACCGGTTCGACCTCCAGGAAAAGCGCATGGACGATCTGGTCAAGGATTCCGGGCTTTACCGGGGGCTGCGGATGTCGAAAGACGGCGCGACCTTCTTCTTCTCCTGGTCGGACGGCGATTCTCCAGACGAGCTTGTCCTGACGGGTGCCGACTTCAAGGACAGGCGCACGCTCACGGATCTCAATCCCTGGATCCGCGAAAAAACGTTGACCCGGAGCGAGCTTGTCCGCTACCTCGACGCCGACGGCCGGGAGCTTTTCGGAATTCTCTATTACCCGGTCGACTATGAGCCCGGGAAAACGTATCCGCTGGTCTGCGAAATCTATGAGACGTTCTTCGACAACGGCTTCCACTCCGGGATGAACATTGTCGCCAACCAGGGCTGGTTCGGATTGCGTCCGTCCGTCAACCTGGAAGTGGGGTATCCCGGCGAGGCCTGGATCAAGGGTGTGACCTCGGCCGTCAACCAGCTCATCGACCGCGGTCTCGTCGACGGTGCAAAGGTCGGCGTCCACGGCACGAGTTACGGCGGTTACGCGACATCGCTCCTCATCACCCAGACCGACCGCTTCGCCGCCGCCGTCAACATCGCGGGCAAGGTCAACATCATCAGCTTCCTCGGCGACAGTCCGCGCATCGGCACCCGGAACTACAACGCCGCCGAGGTCGGGCAGGACCGGATCGGGGCCACGCTTTGGGAACAGCCGTTCAAGTATCTCCTTCACTCGGCCGTCCTGTTCGCCGACAGGATCAAGACGCCGCACCTTCTGATCACGGGAGAAGGAGACTGGAACGTCCCGGCCGGAAACACCCGCGAGCTCTACTATGCCCTGCGGCGCCTCGGCAAGGCGTGCGTCTGGGTCAACTACCGGAACGACGGCCACGGCATCGGCGCGGCCGAGAACGAGGCGACTTATCTCGACAAATGGGAGAGGGTCGTCGACTGGTACCGGACCCACTTCGAGAAAACAGAGGGGAAGTAAAAAGAGGATATGTTATGGTATCCTGACGGCATGATGTCTGACAAAAATAATGATCAATGTGTGTTTCGCGGCGGCTCCGGCCGCAGACAGTTTTTAAAAGGTCTCATGGCCGGGGGACTTGCGGCCGCACTCGGTCCGGCCAAGACTCTCTTTTCCGGCGTCGAGGAACCGATCCGGCGGACCGTGAAGAACGGCATGGCTTTCCGCCGTCTGGGCCGCACGGGGATCGAATTATCCGAGATTTCTCTCGGCGGAAGCCCGCTTCCCGGAGGGGATCTTTTTTATCAGGTTCTGGATCGAGGCGTCAACTACATCGACACCTCCCATAATTACGAGGGCGGGAACAGCGAACGGCGCATCGGCCGGATGTTCAAAGATCGGGGCCGGGACTCGACCTTCCTCTGCACCAAGTTTCACGTGCGCGGGAAATGGGATGAGACCTCCATCATTCGGTCCGTCGAGGGCAGCCTGCGCCGCCTGGAGACGGATTCTATCGATGTGCTCGCCGTCCACGGCGCGGAAAATCCCACCGACCTCGACGACGAACGGGTGCTCTCCGCTTACGCTCAACTCCGCGAACAGGGCAAATTCCGCTTCACGGGGCTGTCCTGCCACGCCAATCATGCGGCCGTCGTCGAAAAGGCCGTTGCCTGCGGGCATTACGATGTCATCACTCTCGCCTACAACGTCTTCGACGGCCAGCCGGCCGAAAAGTCCACCGCGGTGTTCGGTGATTACCTGGGCGAAAGCGGTATCGGGCGGCTCATCGCCCTGGCCAAGAGCAAAGACGTCGGCATTATCGCCATGAAAGTGCTGAAGTCCGGCGGGCGGCAGCAGGACCTGGCCAGGTACCAAACGGAAACATCCACGCTTCCCCAGGCCATGATCCGGTGGGCCCTGGACAATCCCCATGTCGATTCCGTGGTCACGGAGATTCAGTCCTACCAGGAGATGGAGGAAGACCTGGCCGCGGCCGGAAGTCCTCTCGGGACCGCCGAGCGCGAAATTCTCGCCCGGCATGTGGCGGACAATCGGCGGAACTATTGCCACGCCTGCGCCGTCTGCCGCGATGTCTGTCCGGCCGGCATCGATACGACGTCCATCCTGCGGTTTCTCACTTACGCCGAAACCTACGGCAAAACGGCCGTTGCCCGGGAGGCCTACCGATCGCTCGATGGGGGACAAAACGTCGCTGTCTGCCGGGACTGCGGTGCCTGTGAAGAAGCCTGCCTCTACGGCCTGCCCGTCCGGGCCAAGCTGCGGCAGGCCCACGGGCTTTTAGCAAGCGCCTGAAAATCGATTTTCGTGCCGGGGTCGAGCTCCGACGATTCCGCCGGCATCCCGTCAATCTCTTCTGCAGTCGGACATGTCTGGGGTGGCGGAGCGCCTGGAAGTCGAGGGCGGAATCGTGCGATCATGGGAGCGCAATCCACCATGTAAACGCGCGGGGGTCCTGAAGCGTAATCTCCATGAACAAAGGAACGATGGACGAAGGGAATGACCTGGACCTCGTTCGTCTCTGCCTGAGCGGGGAAGAGGCGGGCGCCTCCGGCCTGATGGACCGGTACGGCCCTCATCTTCTGGCCGCCGGGCTGAACGTCCTCATGAACCGCGAAGACGCCGAGGACGTCGTCCAGGAGACCTTTTGCCGGGCTTTCCGGCATTTGGACAGGTTCGACGGAGCCCGGAGTTTCCGGACCTGGCTCTTCGCCATCTGGTACAGGAGATGCATGGACGTGTTCAGGAAACGCAGCCGGTTCCGGCGATTTTTCGACAGATTTGCCGCCGAAAGCCGTCCCGCGCGGTTGACTTCAAATCCCCCGGTGAAGGACGGGGGACCGCTTCCGGCCGCCGTCCTGAGCACCCTGAGCCCGCGGGAACGAACGGTTCTTACGCTCTGGGCCGGCGACGACCGGCCGCTCAAGGACATCGCCGCAATCATGAACTGCTCGCCGGGAACGGTCCGTGTCCATCTCTTCCGGGCCCGGAAAAAAGCCCGGGCTCTTCTGGAGGGATCCCATGAACGCCTGCCGCATCGTTGATTGTCTCAGCCGCATGCCGTTGATCCGTCCCTGGACGGGGCGGATCGTCGAACGTCATCTTGAAAAATGCCGGGCCTGCGCCGCGCTTTTTTTGGGCCGGGACGAGGCGAAGTCGCTCCTCGTCGATGCCGCGCGGGTCGGCCGCCTCGGTAGAATCCGGATCGACGCCGCGTCCGTGCCGCCGCCCGGCGCTTCAAGACGCCGGAGGCTCATGGAGGGCCGTCTGTCCTGGTTTCCCGCCCTTTCGGGCGCCGCGGCCGTCCTGGTTCTTGTCGTCTCGGGTTTCCTGATGCTTGACCGCCTGCCGACCCCGGCTGAAAACGGTCCGCCCGCCGCCGATGACGGTTTCCGGATCTCCTACATTAAGATCGGCGGAGAGCCCGCAAATGCCTTTATCTTCCAACCCAGGGAGTCCGACATGGTCATCGTCTGGGTGGAGAGACGGCCATAGAAAACAAGACTCATTTTGAGGAGGATGACATGAAGAATAGGATGCGAAAAACAGCTTTCATCGTCTGTCTGGCGATTGCAGTCGCCCCGGCCGTCTGGGCCGGGCCGGAGTCCGCCTCAGCCACGATCAAGATGCGTTTTCTGGAGGGCGTGCGCGAGGCCGGAAAACCCGGCGTCGCCGTGGTGACGTCCTCCTATCTCCAGCCAGTCTTCAGCGGGGCTCTCGAGGCTCGGGACGATCTGGAAAGCGAGAGAAAACAGATTGCCAGGGTCTTCAACCTGAAGGACGTTCGCTTGATCACGGAGGCGGACCTGGCCATGGCTGCGCCCAAGGGCCTGGGCAAACCGGGCGAAGATCAAATCAAGCATCGCTTCCGAATGAATGGGCGGGAATTTGGGGTGGCGTTGACGCCGAGGGCCGGGACATCGGGCGTCCTCCCGATATTCCGTCTTCAGGTCGAGGAAACTGTCGAGGCGAAGACCTCCGAAATCCTGGACACGGCTTTCCAAACCGCGGCCGGCAAGACCGCTGTTTTCGGTTTCGAAAGTGCGGCCGGCGAGCCCTATTTCCTGTCTTTGAGATTCGAGGGCGAAATTCTCGGCACGGTCAGAGCGATCGGACGCATTCAACCGCCGAAACTCATCCGGAAGACCGAACCCGTCTATCCGGAGATCGCCCGCCAGGCCAGAGTGGACGGCATCGTCATTCTCGAGGTCATGACGGATATTTACGGGCGCGTACAGAACGTCAAAGTCCTGCGGTCCATCCCGCTTCTCGACCAGGCGGCCGTCGATGCCGTGCGGCAGTGGATTTACGAACCCATGATCATCGACGGCAAGCCGCGTCCAATTTTGTTCACCGTCACAGTGCGATTTGCCCCCGACAAGGACAAGGATAAGGATATCGATAAGGACGTTGATAAGGAGAAAGAGGAAGAGATCGGCGGGGTCGCGGGAGATGTCTACGGGGCGGTCGGTCTGCCCATCAAGGCCAGAGGCGACATCAAGCCGCCCAAGCTCATTCGCATCGTCGAGCCCGTCTACCCTGAAGAAGCCAGAGAAAAAGGCATTGACGGCATTGTCATCCTGGAGGCCGTGACCGATATCTACGGCCGGGTCGCGGACGCCCGGATTCTCAAGTCCATCCCGGAACTCGACCAGGCGGCGATCGACGCCGTGCGCCAGTGGCTTTACGAGCCCATGATCATCGACGGCAAGCCGCATCCCGTCATTTTCACCGTCACGGTCCGCTTCCAGAAGAAATAACACGACACCCGAGCCGGTTTCTCAAAGCGCGCCCTCGGACACGAGAATCATCCGCCCGTTCTCCCTGGGCTTATTGTTTACACCGCCGCGGATTCAACATAAAATAATCCGCACCTTGTGAAGAAGACCGGGAGAACGATTATGAAACACATCCTTGCCGCGGCCGCCGTCTCCGTCGCGATGATATCCGCCGCATTTCCCACCCGACCGGCGGCCCCGGTCATGGCCGAGGAAACACCCATCGTCGCCGTCCAGCCGTATCTCTCCGCGGACGGTGTGGCGTCCGGAGGCACGATCAAACTGGCCGTGCGGGCCCGGATCGTTCCGGGCTGGCACATCAACGGTCCCGTCCAGGACGATCCTTTCATCATCCCCACGGTTCTTTCCTGCGATGAGACGGAGGATCTGATTCTGATCGAGATGGTCTATCCTCAGGCCCGCATGGCCCGTTTCGACTATACCGAAGGTGAAATCACGGTCTATGACGGGGACATTCATTTCGGTCTTCTTCTGTCCGTTCCGGACAAGGCCGCGCCTGGAAAACGGACAATCAAGGGCCGGCTGAATTTTCAGGGCTGCGACGACCAGACGTGTCTTCCTCCGACGTCCGAACCGTTCGAAATCGAATTGAATGTCGTTCCGCCGGGAACGGCGACAAGCGAACTCAACGCCGAAATTTTTGCTGCTATCGATTTTAAAAATAGAGCTTGTTTCAAAGTTACGTGATGGCATTTGACAAGGACGAAAAAAAAGGGCTACAACCCTCCATGATATCCAC
>JAWSUF010000029.1 GCA_033549365.1 Acidobacteriota bacterium | reverse complement strand
AAGGGTTGGAGCACCAGATCTGGCTGGAGGCGAACAAGATGGCCGTGAAATTCGCCCTGGAGGGGCCGAGGGGGACCCGGATCAACACGCGAAAGCGTGTGAAGCTTGTCTTGGGGTTCTGCGAGGACAAAAAGGGCGGAGGCGTCCCCGAACTTTTCTACCATCTGAGAGCCGAAGCCCTCAGGAAAGACCGCTTTCTCCGGATCGAATTCTGCCGCCTGATCTCGCCTGCGAAAGGAGGTGGAGAGGTGAGAGTTGGGAGGTTTAATCAGAGGCCAGATATTTCCAATACCTGATTTGTTCGCCCCACTTTTCTTGGACCATGCTGACGATAGCCTTGTAATGCTTTTTGTGATTGGGTTGCAGAGCCATAAGAAAAACGACGTGAGGAGTGACGAAGGCGCCGACAGATGATCCGGGGGAGGCGAGCTTCAAGGCCTTCAGCATCCGTTGAATGAATTTCTGTCGGTTTTCCCGAATGAAGTGTTGATAAATCAACAGCGACTTTCCTGAGTTCCAGAGAGTTTTCACTTCATTCCAGTACAAGTATTTCGATGAGCCTTTTCGTCCGTAGGGCTTTGACTTCACCTCCAGCCCGTTGTCAGGGTCGAGAAAAACGAAATCGCATCCTTGTTATCACATGTCTCACAAAACATCCTGAACGCGTGGATGACATGCTAGGCTGCAAAAAAACCGAGAGCCGCCGCTCGTTTTTTGCCTTAAAACTTCTCGTCCACTTCGTCTCTGCTTACCGACCACCAGATAGCATCCAGGTGAACGCGGGGGATGCCTCGCCTGCCCGCCTCAGCGGTTGCGGCTTCCTGATATCTCACACTCAACGGTTCAGCCAGATGCTTCACGCCAGGCCACGCCGGTAGCATTCCTCGTCCGGCGGCACGTTTCAAATGCACAGCAGTAATGCCGTCAAGCGGAATCTCAAAATACGCTAGATTCTTGCTGAGGCCGAAGGCGGCATCAAGGTATGTGTTGTAAAGGCAGTCACGCAGAAAAATGTTCAGCACTTTTCGTGCAAGTCCCCAGTGCCGTGCACCGCTGGGTAAGGAATCGCGAAGAGCGATAGTGGCCACATTCAGGTTATCGAAGAATTGTGGTTGACCGAACATGCTCAAGTCAAGTTGACGAAGGTGGCGGCGGGCAGCAGCAACAACCCCCGCATTCCCCCGACCGCGCACTGTTGAGGCGCCTACTGAGATTCGGGCTGTCCGACTCTGGAACGCTTGTAGCAGTTGGCTTTTCTTTTCGATCTCATTATGAATTTTCAGAAATCGCGCATCCGATTCTTCTGTAGTTTCATGAGCCCAGTATTCCCAATCAGTATACTTCCCGTCTTTCATACGGGTGCAGCCCTCATAGGCTTTGTCGAATTTTCGTTTACCTTCTCTCTCTTCTCTAGTCTTTTTCATTGTAGAGCCTTCATTCTTTCGTCGGTACCTGATGCAAACTGCCAAACTCGCCCTTCCGAATACGACACATAATTTCTCTTGTCTCCGATCTAGAGTAGCCGTTTTTGTAAAGCCCCGTATACTTGGGCCAGTCGGCGCTCTCATCGCTCATGTCGATGTTGATGATGATCGGTTTACAGCCATTATTGTTTTTCATTGAAAGAACCTTATGAGTTCCTCGGCCTCAGCCGCTCCTTGTATCTGCAAGGCGATTGTGGGGTGATACCGGTTACTCGTGGACGTCCACGTTTACGTTGTTTCATTTTGCAACTCCAGTTGCAGATAAAAAATCAGTGCAAACCAAACCAGCAGAACCCATCCAAACAGGGCGTTGACGAAAGTGATCGCTACACGACGGGGATGTTTGAGCTGCCACGCCAGTAGCGATGGCAGCATGTACAACGCGAGCACAATAAAAACCAGCAGTCCTAGTATGGAGGCCCAGATCATCTCTTTCTCTGTCCGGCGTAAGGCAAGTGGATATGCACCTCATTTTTTGAACCAGTTTGAGTGCCAATTTGTGCTAACATCTCAGCGGGATTTTAGCCCCCTCTTTTTAAGATATGCGATCGGCGACAGGTATTACAGCGCCGAGAGCCTACGGTCGAAATTATAATACCGCCCACGATCTTAAACAACTTTCCTGAGGGCGCCAAGGTCCGCCTGTTCGAAAAACTGATCCCGGGTTTCTCGCTTGAACCGTCCCGAAACACTCCCGGAGCCGTCGGCAACCCGGCGCACATCAGCCTTTTCGGTGGCATACCAAAAACAACCATGAAGCTTTTCCGACCACGTAAAACTTTGTGTTTCCCGGGATACAATTTACCGGTGACCGGTCGAAGATCGCTCATATTAATCCCAACACAATCCGCCAAGACTTGCAACCATGTTTACATACACCGTCGGCTTCGATCCGAGACAGAAGGCCCTTGACGGTCGTTTCCCCGAGCTCGAGCCAAACCAATGGAAATGGTAAGCTGAAATCCCGTATTTTCTATGAGTGAGCAAGAACTTTCCCGGCTTCTTTTTTCATAAATGCAACGTAGGCTTCCATCCGGCTCCTGTAGATTCTGTGCGACAGCCCCGGAATGTGAGGGAATGGATAAATAACCCGGCCCAGAATATTCTCCGACGGTTTGATGCGGCGGAAGTTCAGGCCGTATTTTCCCGGGCCTTCATAGCCCCAGTAGTCCCTGATCAGCATCCAGCGAGGGCTCTCAACCAGGCAGTTTAAAACCGGTTCGCCCAGCGGCAGAACGGGAACGTTTGGGAATTCACGGATCTCTTCCTGCAGGAGGGGAATCCAGTGTGCTGCCGCCTTTAGGAAGAACTGCGGATCTTTTTTCCGGAGCGAGTCCGGCGGAACCTTGAAAAAATTCTTAAGGAGATTCGTTGCATAGACGTTTTCATCGAGAGAGATCCCCAATCCTCCGCAGACTTTCTGCAGATAGGTTCTCAGCCTGCCCGGCTGGTTCAGGAGCAGGGTCACTCGGACGGCCTCCCGGTATTTAGGATCCTGGACCGTCGGATCCTGACCCAGAACGATCAGCTTGATATCCCCTGTGCCGCGAAAAGGGGAGGGTGGGTCGAGAGCGGTGTCGATGAACGATCCGATGTCCGAAGATGAAAGCTGTGCGATAATCTGCCGCGAAAGAGCCGAAAGCTTGAGATCGTTCATCAGTTGCTTTTACGCTAACAATAGTAGCCTGGAAGGGGGGCGGGAGGCAATGGAAGAAATATGACCGGAATTGATGTTCTTGAGAAGAATTCTTTAGGCAACTCGTCTTAATAGTTGAAGGATATCTTGACAAGGGAGGCGGGGTGTTGTATATAAATAACAACATTATGATCAATAAGGGGATGGATATGAAGACGACGCCTCTCTTTGGAGAATTTTTCAAGCAGAAACGGATAGAGAAAGGATATACGCTCAGGGAATTTTGCCGAATGTTCAATCTGGATCCGGGAAACATCAGCAAACTCGAACGGGGTCTGTTGCCGCCTCCGGAGTCGCGAGAAAAGCTTGATGAATACGCGTCTCGCCTCGGCCTTGAAACGGGGACTACAGATTGGTATCAATTTTTTGATCTGGCGGCGGCTTCAAGAGGCCGGATTCCCAAGGAATTTCTGAATGACGAGGAAGTTATCAAAAGCCTTCCCGTGATTTTCCGAACCTTCCGCAACAAGAAGATGACTGAAAAGGCAGTTGCGGAGCTCGTTGAAAAGCTCCGCAAGACATAGCCCATGGCTGGAACCACGCGGCTGCCTTTTATCCCATATGATGAACTTAGAATTATTGTTGCGGATTATATGGATAAATGCGGGATTAACAAGGATATTCCGATCGATGTTGAGTTTTTACTGGACAATGCCTATCAAATTAATATTATCCCGTTCCCATCTCTATTCAAGGGCTTTGGAATCAACGCCTTCATGTCCAACGACTTTAGCAAGATGTATGTTGACGAATATCTTTATTCGAACTTGGAACCTCAATACCGATTCACGATTGCCCATGAACTTGGGCATATGATACTTCATACCGAATGGTACAGGCAGTTCAGAATCGAAAACATCGCATCTTACTTGGAGTATTTGTCCGGCGTTCGTGAAGAAGACTATAGGATTCTGGAAACTCAAGCCAGTAATTTCGCCGGGCTTTTTCTTGTTCCTCCCGAACAACTCGCAATAAAGTTTAAAGAGAAGGCCCGCGAAATTGTTCGGTATGTCCAGTCAGAGTTCAAGGGTATCCGAAGGGATAAATACTTGAATATGGTTGTTGAAATTGCCGCACAAAAGTTAAGCCGTGATTTCAATGTCCATCATTCGCCAATAATGATTAGAATAGAGCGGGACAAACTGACGGACTTCATCCCTTGAGGGGAGCTGAGCTTCGAGCCGGCGAAACGGTTGAGGCTGCTCCCTTCCTCGGCGGCCTTGAGGTCGGGTTCCCGAATATCTTGACATCTCTTTCAAGCGCCGGATAGACTCTGCCATGATGATGGACACAATCTTCCAGAGGATCAAGGCGATATGTGAAAGATGTGATACGGAATTGCCGGTTATGCCGCCGACGCATTTCTACAACGAAGGCTGGATGCTCAGGCTGGTCCTGGATCGGTTCGCGTCGCTTGGCGAACGAAAAGACAAACACCCGCTTTCCATTCCGGAAGGATGCCGATGGTATACCGAAGCGCTCCTGCCCTCGGCCTTCCTCGGTCAGACCGGGAGGGACTTGTGCGCCGAAACATGGACACATGCCGACAGCGTCATCGGGCATTTTAATATTGGAAAGGGCCACAGAGCGAACCTGAACCTCGCCTCCGATTCCCGGCATTTCGTTGTTATCGAAGCGAAGATGTCCAGCAGATTGTCACCAGGCGTGAGGAATGCTCCTTTTTTCAACCAAGCCGCACGGAATATCGCCTGTATCGCGGAGGTGTTGAAACGCGCCGATCGACAGGCGAGCGGTTTCGATGCCCTCGGATTCCATGTGGTTGCTCCGGCGAGCCGGATTCAGGAAGGCAGATTCGCAAAATACCTGGTCAAAGGTCATGTGCGCGAGATCGTGGCAAAAAGAGTCGCCCAGTACGGAGGCAAGAAAGACACTTGGTTTTCCGAATGGTTCCTGCCGGTTCTCGAAAGGCTGGAGATTAACGAGATCAGCTGGGAAGGACTGATCGAATATCTTGAGAGCCGGAATTCGGATGTCGGGCCGTTGAGAGAATTCTATAGGCGCTGCTTGAAGTGGAATGGGGTGAAAGGAGGATAGATGCAAAAAGAAACGTATGCGCGGGCGCTTGGAAACAAGACTCTGAGCGGATCGGCCGTCGGCGATCTCCTTGCCTTTATCGAATCCAGGGGCATGAAGGTTGAGGACCTGCCGGCAGAAATTCTTCATAGGGCGCGGTACCGGTCAAACCTGAAATTCGGATCTCCAGAACTGGACCGGCCGGAAGGCAGGCCACGTCCCCGGAAAGCCCAAGAAAAAGAGGATCGATGAAACTTATCTCCAGTGGTCTCTTTGCGCACAGATGAGTTCGCCGGAAGGACTGAATCTGCCTTCGAGATCGGGTGAAGATATTCGCCCCGGGTTGCTTTCCTACGAGGTCCCGACCGTAGCCGGCACCTGGAAAACCGAGAGGCTGGACATCCTGGGTTATGATCGCGGTGATGGTTCGCTGGTCGCCTTCGAGATCAAGGGTCCTGACGCGTCTCGGCCGGAGCTCGAAAACCTATTTTTTCAAGGGTTGGAGCACCAGATCTGGCTGGAGGCGAACAAGATGGCCGTGAAATTCGCCCTGGAGGGGCCGAGGGGGACCAGGATCAACACGCGAAAGCGCGTGAAGCTTGTCTTGGGGTTCTGCGAGGATAAAAGGGGCGGAGGCACTCCCGAACTTTTCTACCATCTGAGAGACGAGGCGCTCAGGAAAGACCGTTTTCTCCGGATCGAATTCTGCCGCCTGATCCCGCCTGCGAAAGGAGGGGGAGAGGTGAGAGTTGGGAGGTTTGAGTAGGGGTTTATGTTGCGCTGAGGGGGATTTTTGGGAGGCGGGAGCTGGAGAGGGATTTGTTCACAACCCCATGGCCCATTTCGTCGCCGAGGCCAGCGCAATAGCCAGCGAGAAACTCAAGAGCGTTCCGATCAGCACGTATTCGGCGCGTTTCTGTTGTTTCGCCTCTTCAAACCGCAGAATGGATTTGGCGGCAACGAGGAATCCGATGCCGGCAGGGTGGCCGATGAAGATGAAAACGAAGATCAAAAACCGTTCGAGCTGTCCGATCCATTTGCCCCCGGCAATCAGGCCGTCCAACTCCATCTTGTTTTCTTCGAGCAGTCGTTTGGCGAACTTTCCAACGAAGAACCCCGCACCCTGGACTGTCGCTACAAAACCGCCGACGGCAATGATGGCCGGAAACCCAATCCCCGTGAAGTCCGGCAATCCCGCGTACTCCTTCAAAGCCCAGACGATTCCTCCAAGTCCTGCAATGTGCACAGCCTGATCAACCGCGAATCCCGCGGCCGTATCCCGGCGGCGCACTTTCACGACATCGATCAGGATATGGACAAGGAAGACCGCAGCCGGCAGTTTCCAATACGACCACGACTGAAAAACGATGGCGGCTGTTGCCGCGTGGATGAGACCGTGCAGCGCAAGGAATGACACATTCCGCTTGCGTTTTGCCAGCCAATCGGGCTGCAGCATGAAGTCCGCGATGAAATGGGCCGCGAGAAGAAGGGCAAAACACTTGGTCATCGTTACTGTTTCTCCCCCTTCGCCGAGCTCGCCACGGAGGTTGCTTTACCGTAAGGCAACCTGTGGAGGTTGCTATCATTAGAAGCAACCCCATAAGGTTGCATTAGGGGCGTTTCGACCGACTTCAAAACACTCTCCACCACGGCCCAATGCGCGCGCGCCAGAGCCTTGGCGATCGCCTGCCGGGTGGGCTTCTTGCCTGTTGCCTCTACGACCGGCCATTTCGATGCCGTCTGTTCCTGAGTCAAACCCATCAAAGCTGCATGGACTGCCCTTGCCTCCGCCGGGGTCCAGTCCGTCACGATGCAGTCCAGGAGTGGCACCACGCCACTCGCAAGGCAACCTGTCGCTGAATTGGACTCGTCAGCACTTGCATAGGCCAGACGGCTGTCCTTCATGAAATCAAGAATCTTTCCTGAACGGGTAAACGCGGGACCGCGAGAGTCGGAGATCCGGCGTTTCGAGATCGAATCCGCCGTCCCGATCCCGATGGCAACGCGGGTGTCGAACTTCGTCTTGCTGTCGGATAGCATCCTCAGTCCGGCCCTCATGAAAACAGCAGCCCGAAGCGAGAGATAAGGATTGGACAGCAGCCACTGCCAACTGTCGTGGCGGAAGGTATCCACCTGACCGATGGTCGCGCCTTGTTGCACCCTTTCGAATTCCTTGGCAAGTTCGCGAATTCGGGCCATCGCCGACCGGCTCTGGTCGGCCGTTAGCCCTGATGACTTAACCAGATCGCCGCTCAGCACGGCATACAACCGTTCAGTATCATTGGCCATGGCCGTTCTCCCGTCTCGATTCGTGTCCATGTTTTTTGCTCTTGCAAACCGTGAACAGAAGGATAAATACTCGTTCGGGGAATGTCAAGGACGTGCAGGGACAATCATAATCCGGAAGGGGGGAGAAAGGCAATGGAAGAATAGCTTGACATCGCTTTCTAGCGCCGGATAGACCCGGTCTTAGGGAAAAAGTGGGATTATGGATCGGAGAAACTCTTCCTGAGGGCTTTGACGACGTAGGTGTTGAGGCTTTCGCCTTCGATCATGGCCCGGACCGACAAAGCCTGGTGCATGTCGGGGCCGGTCCGGAGAACGAATTTTCCAGAATACTTTGAAAACTTCCGCCTCATCGTCTCCATGGCAGGAGGGGCATGTATTATAATGTCAAGAAGCGGGATCAAAATCGTGAAGTCCCGATTGTGAAGGCGTTAGTTCCTGCCGACTTCTTTTTCGAGAGCCCGGCGAACCAGCCGGTTCAGCGAAATTCCCTCGCTGATCGATTTTCGTACAGCCCGCTTGTGAAGGTCCGGTGGAACCCTGACATTGAACGTTCCCTTGTATGACTTGATCGAAGACTTTCCGGATTTCCGACAAAGCTCAAGATAGTCGTCGACCGCCGCCTTGAAGCTCTTTTTGAGTTCG
>JAWSUF010000028.1 GCA_033549365.1 Acidobacteriota bacterium | reverse complement strand
GCTCCCCAGGTTGTCCACCAACCCCAGATCTCGAGCGGCCCGGCCGCCGTTGAAGCGCTCGTCGATCACGGCGCCCTTGCGGTCCTGCTGCGAGAAGTAATAGCGGTCGAAGGAGATGACGCCCGGCTGTCCCGTATTGGGCACCCAGACATAGGCCAGGCGGCCGCCCGAAAGCTCGTCCACTTTGCGTCGGTTGTCTTCGACCCAGGCCCGCTGGCGGAGCATGCCTTCGGAAGCGATCGGTTCGACCGTCACCGTCCAGGCCCCCTTCATGTCGGGCTTGTCGTTGATGTGAAGAACCGTCTGCCGTCCGCGCGTGCCTTCAAGCAGGCGGTAGGGATCATCGCGGTCGGTCATTTCAACGCCGTCGACGGCCAGCAGGAAATGCCCCTCATCAATCCTCAGCCCGGGATTGTCCAGGGGCGCCCGGAGTGTCGGATTCCAGCTTTCATGGGTGAAAATACGGGCGATTCGCCAACGGCCGGCGTCCGCCAGGAGGTCGGCTCCCAAGGCCGCACTTTTCGGCGAGGCCGTTTCGGGCATGTCGCCGCCGCTGACAAAGCTGTGGCCCACGGACAGTTCGCCGTTGACCATGTCGATGACATAATTGAGGTCGGCCCGATGCCGGACATGCGCGACCAAAGGTTCATAGCGTTTCCAGACGGCTCCCCAGTCCGCACCGTGCGTGGTCGGATCATATAAAAAGTCCCGTTGATAGCGCCAGGATTCCTCGAAGATCTGGCGCCACTCCACCATCGGATCGATTCTGGCCTGCAGGTCGACGTTCAGACGTCCCTTTCCGGGTTCCGGCGGCCTGGCCGTATCCACGACGCGCCACTGGCCGTCGGCCTGAAACAGAAGACTGGATCCATCGCCCGAAACCGCGGCTCGAGTGACGCCGCGGACGAATTCCTTCGCCTCCCGGCTTTCGAGGGTGAATTTTTGTAGAACCGCGCCTTGTTGACCCTCAACGAATTCTGCGATGAAGACCGTGCCTTTCGGACCGGCCATGAGACCGGCGTAACGGCGGACGGGCATCGGCAGGGCGACAATCCGGCGGTCGATGCCGTCGAAATCGATGCGGACGGGGTCGGCGGCCGGTTCGGATTTGGCGTCGGCGCCTTTCGTGTCGGGCTTGGCCTCGGCCGGCTTTTTCTCGGCGTCGGGCTTTTTCTCGCCGCCCGGTTTTTCTTCATCGCTGCGGAGGGTGAACGGCGTCGGGTCATCCGCCCGAAGAACGCTCACATAAGCGCCGAAGCTGGGGGATGCGGTCATGGAGCTGGTGTTGGCCCAGCCCGCCGCCCGGCCCAGATCCGTGGATGCGAGGAACCAGAGATGGCGTCCGTCACGGTCCCATTCGGGCGATATCGCATGGGCCATGGCATCCGTAATCGGCATGCTTTTCCCTGTCTCCAACGACCAGATAACGATCCGGCGGAAGTGGTTCGGATAGGATTTGGCGTAGGCCAGCCACTTGGAGTCCGGAGACCAGACCGGCCCGGGGTCGGTCCGGCTTCCCAGCAATCCGTCCCGATCCACCGTGCTGATTTCGCCTGTGTCCAGCCGGATCACTCGAATCCGGACACGGTCGTCCACGAAGGCGATCCGGCTGCCGTCGGGCGACCAGGCCGGCGCCCAGGCCATCTTCGACTCTCCGATGTCGTAGGAGCGGGGCTCGGAAAGACCGTCCTGAGAGCCGACAAGCAGGCGGTAGCCGCGGCCGTCGTCAGAAAACCAGGCCACCTTCGCGCCGTCCGGCGACCAAACCGGCGACCGATCCGCGGCACCGGAATTGCGGCTGAGGTTTCTCACGCTGCCGTGCTCCACGGGAATGGTGAAGATTTCGCCGCGGGCCTCCATGACCGCACGCTTGCCTGTGGCCGAGAGGGACGCCTCCCGGATGTTCCGGCTCACATTCACCCACCGTGTCTCGGCCCAGGGGAAGTCACCGCGGATTGAGATGTCGAGTTTCCTGATATTTCCCGAGGCCGGGTCCAGTGTATGGATCCAACCGTCCTGTTCGAAGACCAGGGCGTCGCCGCGGCCGGCCAGAGTTTTGACATCGACATCGCGGAACCGGGTCACCTGTTCCATGGAGCCCGTCTTCACATGGTAGGACCAGATGTTGCTGACCCAGTCGCGGTCGGACAGGAAGAAAACGCGATCGCCCAGCCAGACCGGATGGATGTCGATCGTCCGCTCGTTGGGGAGCAGGACTTCATCGAGGGTTTTGAGGTCCAAGAGGACAAGCGGCGTATTCTGGCCGCCCCTGTAGCCGCGCCATTCGACGTCCCAGCGGCTGATCTGATCGACAACCATTCGACGGCCGTCCGGTGAGTACGAGGCCCGGTGGCCGAAGGGAGAAGGAAGCCTTAAGGACGGGCCGCCCTGCGGAGACACGGTCCAAAGGCGATCGTAGCCCACAGGCGCCGTCTCCCGGCTGGAGGCATAAAGGATCCGGCTTCCGTCGGGAGTCCAGCCTCGGGCATAGGAGGACGCGGGGTACCAGGTCAGGCGCACGGCGTCTCCGCCCGCCGACGGCATGACATAGACCGCCCAGTCGCCGGACCGGTTGGAACTGAAGGCGATCATCCGCCCGTCGGGAGACAGATGGGGGTCACTCTCCACGGCGGGCGTGCTTGTCAGGCGGCGGGCTTCGCCGCCCTCGCGGCCGACAAGCCAGAGATCGCCTCCATAAGCAAAGGCGATGTGGTCGGCGCTCACCGTGGGTTGGCGAAGAAGCCGGGCGTTTCCGGCATTGTCCACCGCGGACACGATGCTCGTGAAAACAAGCAGCCCGAGCAGTGCGACCGCAAGCCTGAATATCCCGGTTCGGTTTTCATGACGATCTTTCATTTTTCCTCCAAACAAATTCATATTTTCATACTTATCATTACTTTGCCAAAGCCAAGCAAGAATCAATCCACCAGGAGGAAGCTGTAGAGGTAGATGCCGTTGGGATCGGACAACCGATCCAGCTTTTCATAGTCCGACGTGAGCTGTTCAAGAAGGCGGCGGGCGACGGACGGTTTCAGTACGGTTTGTCCATCGACCCCGGCCAACCGAACGGCTCCGCGCAATAGACCGGCAACCATCCTCTCCCGCCAAGTCTCCTTCCGCTCGATGATCTTCGTCCGATATTTTTCGAGCTTGGCCAGACGGGCGGCCGAGGCGACGGCGTCATCCAGGCTCCCCAGGTTGTCCACCAACCCCAGATCTCGAGCGGCCCGGCCGCTCCAGATGCGGCCGCGGGCGACACGATCCAAATCCTCCCGGCTCATGTTGCGCGCGGCGGCCGCCTTGCCGATGAAATTCTCATAGCCGTTGTCGATCACGGCCTGGATGACCTTGCCGGCCTCCGGGTCAAAGGGCAGGCCCGGCCTCAGGGCCCCGGCCAGCCTCGTGGTGGCCACGCCGTCGACGCGGATTCCAAGATGCTTGGCCAGCGGTTTGTGGTAATTTGGGAACATGCCGAAGATACCAATGGAGCCCGTGATGGTGCTGGGGCTGGCCCAGACTTCGTCCGAGGCCATGGTGATCCAGTAACCGCCCGAAGCCGCCACGCTGCCCATGGAAGACACCACGGGCTTGCCGGCTTCGCGGACCAGCTCCAGTTCACGGCGGATGACCTCGGAGGCAAACGCGCTTCCGCCGCCGCTGTCCACGCGCAAGACGACGGCCTTAACATCCTTATCATGGCGGGCCCGGCGGATCAGGGCGGCGGTCGAGTCGCCGCCGATTTCTCCAGGCGGGCGCGAGCCGTCCAGAATGGTGCCGCGGGCGACAATGACGGCCACGGCATCACCCTTGGTCTCGGCGGCGCCGGGCCGCTTTCTGCCGAGAGCTTCGAGATAGGGAGCGAAGTTCATGCGTTTGAAAGATTTGGACTTCTTGTCCTCGCCCACAAGATCGATCACCCGATCACGCACGGCATCCCGCGGACCCACGCGGTCCACAAGGCCCGCAGCCAACGCCGCGGCAGCCGTGTCTCCCCCTGCGGCCTGCAGGATCTCGGGAAAATGATTGATGTAGTCGGCCAGGGCCGCAACTTCGATTCCCCTTGCCGCGGCCGTCTCGGCCAGGAACTGGTCCCACTGGTCGTTCAGGACAGCCAGGTCGGCCTCCTTGGCCTCGGGCGAAGCGCCGCTGCGCATGTAGGGTTCGGTGGCCGACTTGTACTCGCCGACCCGGAAGATGTGCCACTCCACCTCCAGCTTGTCCAGACCTTCCTTATAATACATGCGATACCGGGAATAGCCCTCGAGCATCAGCATACCCATGTCATTGATGTGAATCTCGTCCGCATGGGCGGCCAGGTAATAGGCCGTTTGGTTGTAGTTGTCGGAGACGGCAATCAAGGGCTTGCCGCTCTCCTTGAAGTTCAGGAGCGCCGTGCCGAGGTCCTCGAGTTTACTTTTCCCGCCGCCCGAAAGCTTATTGAGATCCAAAACCAGGGCCTGGATGCGGGAGTCCTCACGGGCCGCCTCGACGGCGTCCAGGAGATCCTTGAGCAGCGCCTCCTCCTGATACTGTCCCGTCAGCCTGTCGACGACGCGGCTGAGGTTTGTTCCCGAGAGCTGTTCAACGATGACACCCGCGGGATTGAGCACCAGGGCCGCCTTTGACGGCACCTTTGGCTTGCCGCCCCCGAACACCAGGGACAACAGAAAAACGACCAGAGCCAACAAGAGGATGTTGGCCACGATGCGTCCGCTGATATCGATCCCCCGACCGATTCCGGAGAAAATCCGCCGGATTCCGCCGCGTTTTTCGTTCATGTCGTTCTCCTTCTTCCCCATCATTTAATATTTATCGAAGCCATGCAATATCTTCTTATGCGCCTTCGCCCCAGCAGATCATAATAACCTCACCGTATTCTCCGGGTCCGGCCCAGAACTCGTGGGGCATCCCCGCCGGGACATGGACCGCAACGCCCTCACTGAGCCGTTGTTCCCGGCCGTCCAGCCGGGCCATGATACTCCCCCGAGTCACGATAAAGAGGCTGGGAAACGGATTGGTCTGATCGGAGGGATCGGCGTTGATATGCATTCCCTCTTTGATCTGGTACCAGCCTGTTCGCAATCCTTGGTCATAGAAAAAAATCGCGGCATTGCCGCCGTGGACGAAACGGGTCGTCCCCTCGCCGAAAGGCACGACTTCCGGCCAGTCCCGGTTCCAGAAGTGGAACGTCAGCGGCAGAAGCAGGGCCTGCAGCTCCGGTGTCAGCCGGCCTCCCGGAATGACCGGATCCATATCGGCCGGGTCGCTCCAATTCGCCCGCCCCATGGCGGTCATGGCGTTGATTTCGTTCCGGTCCAGCCTGCGGAGCGTCTCCATATTGGTGCGGAATCCACCCGCGTGATCTTCGGCAATGCCGTCCACAACCTCGGCCGGACCATCCGGAGCCAGAACAACCGTGAATTCGCCGCCGCCTTCGCCGGAAATCCAAAAGGCAACGAAAATCGGCTCTTTCAGGGACGGCATTTCCTCCCTGCCCCTCCAGGCTTCCGCGTAACGGGCCAGGATGGTCCGCGCTTCATCGGCGGAGTTGTCATGCCTGTCCGTTTGCGGAGGGACGGTCATCCCCGGCTCCTGCGACGCGGGGGCGGAACACATAAACAGCGTTGCGGTCAAAAGACATGTCAAGAAACCCAATCCGATTTTCATGATCTCTCCTCGATGAATTCCGGAAAAAAACCGGCAGCCCGCGGCCGCTCGGGTCTAACGAGCTGATTCTCAGCGCTCATAATAGATTTACGAACCCGGAGGGCCTTTGGTTCCGTACAACACTCCCCCACCCGCGGAACACCCAACAAAACGTGGCGGCGTTAAGCGCCTAAAACCGCAGAGACAGGCCGCCGCGGAGAATGAGGCCGTTGAAAAATCCGCCCTCGGCCAGAACATGGAGATTGTCCATAAGGCGGGCTCTCAAGCCGAATGACAAATTAAAGAAAGGCAGAAACGGGATCTCTTCAAAAAGCGAGTCCTCGCCCTCCTCCCGTTCGTTATCGATATCTTCCAGAGTTTTTCTGTCGCTGTCGCCGCCCATCTCATCCGGTTCATTGGGAACTTTGAAGGTGTAATCGTAAGCATAATCCAGTTCGGCTTTCCTCAGGGCATTTACAGAGGCGAAACCGAATCCTATCTGAAAATAGGGACTGATTCTCCGGGATGCGACAATATTCCAGCGCAAAGAAAGCATCATGGCGGTGGGTTTGACGGCAAGGCCGCCGGAGGCATTGATATCGGCCGTCCCCGAGAGATCTTCGACATCATTGCGCATATTCACCAGGATCGACGCCCGGTCAAGCGCGAAATTCATGGACGTCTGTTCTACGGAAAACCCTAAACTGAACGATCCGTCACGGCCTTTGGGATACCAACGGGCTTCGACCCCCCAGTTGGATCCGTTCGCATTGAACTCCGATGAGGAATCCCAGTTGTCCACATAATAATCCGGATTTTCTTCCTGGATGCTTTCTTCGGCGGAATTGACAAACTCTTCGGAGAGATCCTCAATCATATCCTCCACAAGATTCTTAATGACGTTCAAACTCCATCCCGAATAGTGAAAACCGATTTCGAAATGGCCCTGGGCGGCAGCCGGAGGTGCGGCTGACCAGAAAACAAACAAAAATACTCCAAAGATAAAGATCTTGATTCCCCGTTTCATATGATCCCTCCTCTCGGCCGAACGGCCATTCGTCGATCCAATACCCCGTTCTCCTCGGTGAGAAAATCGTAGACCTGAATCCGAAAGATGTCAAGTTGGCATCCAGGCTAGAATTGCTCGGGATGGTTATCGCCCCGCCGCCGCTTTCAAGATGCGGATTCCGCCGCTGAGAACGACACCGGCAATGATGACGCCGATGACGAGATCGGGATAACGGCTGCCGAGGATCCAAACCAGCGCGCCGGACAAAATGACGCCCGTGTTGGCAATCACGTCGTTTTGGGAAAAGATCAGGGACGCGCGCATGTGAACGCCTCCGTCCCGGTGTTTGGAGATGAGCCACAGGCAGATGGAATTGGCGATCAGGGCGATGACACCGACGCCCATCATCAGGGAACTGACGGGTTCGCTTCCGTGAACGGCCCTTCGAGTCACGTCTCCGAGCACCATCATGGCCAGGGCGATCTGGACGATCCCGCTGAGCCTCGCCGCGTTCTTTTTCAGGGCGTCGCGTTTTCCGACGGCATAGAGGCTTATCGCATACACGGAGGCATCGGCGAACATGTCCAGCGAATCGGCGATGAGGGCCGTGGATTCCGCCAGCAATCCCAGGACCAGTTCAAAGACAAACATGAAGGCGTTGATGCCGAGAACGATCCACAGGGTTTTCCGCTCCCGCTCATTTCGGGCTTCAAATTCACATTCGCATCCTGACAAATCGGCCTCCGGACTAAGAGATCAAACAAACGCACCGAAAATATACCGGATCCGGACCCAGGTCAATATGCCCGCGGATCCGGCAACGAGGCGGGAACTTCGATCTCACGCATTTCGCCGTCGATGCTGCATTTTTCTTTTCATAAAAGCCGGTCGCCAACCGACTAAAACACAAAAGGGGGTAAGCAATGAGTCGGGAACACGGTTTTGAATCCCAAAGCAATGTCGGGGACGTCCAGGTCAGCCTGGATAAGAAGGGGCGCCCGGATCATGTCCTGGTCGTCTGCGATTTCAAATGCAGCATCGACGTGTGTTCAAGAAAATTCATGGTTCCGGCAAGTTTTCCCGAGGCGGATTTCTTAATAGCCCGTCCTATCCTTTTCCGGAAAAAAGGGGATTTTTCCGGAAGACGGCATGTGATCCCGTTTGAACCCGACAACACACATCAATTTCAAGGAGACATCCATTCCGGAGAGATCTTGCCCATAAATCCCTTTGACCCGGTTATCCAGGTTCAAAAAGAGATCATGGAAAAAAGAGGCCATACGTTTCGAGTTATGGAATACCTCAAGAACCGCGGATACTCGCCGACTGCATTTTCCGATAAATTCAGAAAGGCCGCCGGCATCACCCTGAAAAGCTTTGCCAACAAGATTCGGCTTTGCCATGCCCTGTGGGACCTCCTGGTTAATCACAAGGCGATCAAATCGATCGCCTTGGATTTCGGTTATGATCCGATTTCCTTCAGCCTGAAATTCTTCAAGACATTCAACGTCTGGCCGTCCGAGGTTCGCAAGACCGCCGGCTCATGGAGTGACGTTCTGGAAAACCGTTTTATATCGCCGGGAAGAGAGCATGCACGCTCAAAAATAATATTATCTTTTCGAAAATAATATTATGCGTTTTTTCTTGACTCCAGCAGCCTTTGACAATATTCATGTAAGAGGCAGATGGGTTACCTACATTCCGCACGAAACAATCTTGAAATTGAGGAATTATTATTGAACTTATCATCTTTAATATCAGCTGGATAGC
>JAWSUF010000027.1 GCA_033549365.1 Acidobacteriota bacterium | reverse complement strand
TTTACACCTTGTGTCTCTCATCTCCAACTACAGGTGGATCGATGCCATCACGTAACTTTGAAACAAGCTCTAAAAATGGGTTTTCCATTTATCAGAAAAGTACTACGGATAATCCAGGCTGTCCGGAGGAGATAAAAATCAAGAAACTCATCGATTCGACAATCTTAGAAAACAAAAAACTATAGCGAAGAGGGTCGGGAAATCTCAAGCGCTAAATCAAAGAATAATTTTTATATCTCGTTCGATCATCTTTAAGAATCCCGTAGATTTCGGCATCTTCGAATACGCCCCATTTGAGGGTATAGCCGCGAAGGCGGCCCTCATGCCGCATGCCGAGCTTCTCCAGGACGCGGCCGGAGGCCGGGTTGCGTGTCATGTGCCTGGCTTGAATGCGATGGAGTCCGAGTACGGAGAAGCCGAAGTCGATGACGGCCCGCGCCGCCTCGGTCGCGTATCCCCTGTTCCAGTAATCCCGGCCGATCCAGTAACCCAGTTCGCCGCGGCGATGCTCCATGGCCAACATCAGGCCGACGGCGCCGACAAGCTCAGGCATGTCCTTGAGCAGGATCGCATACGTGCATTCTTCGAGGTTCCGGAATCTCTCGGCGTGCGTCGCAATCCATGATTCCGCCATCCCGTCCTCGTAAGGATGAGGAATCCGTTCCGTAGTGTCGGCAACGGCCCGATCCCCGGCCAGCCGCTGAACGTCCGCGGCATCGGACAAGGCGAAGGGGCGCAAAAGCAATCGCTCCGTTTTCAATATCGGTTGGGCGGGCTTTCTCATGTCAAACATATTAACATATCTTTTTTTTACAATACTTCTGCCAAGCGTTTTGCCATAGAGCCGACACGATCTTGACGCGATTTTCACGGGGTGATAATCTCACGGCATCAAACTCCTGCGAAAGGAATCAGGCGACATGATGGCTCCTGAACCGCATCTCTCGGCGCTTCTCGAAGTGATTTACCGGGCCTGTCTCCGGGCTCGTTTTCTCGGCGATCGAAGGGAAGAGATGTCTCGAGAGCTTCAGGAATCCGCCTTGTCGGAGATTCGTGATCTCATGGAGGCCGTCCACAACATTCCGCTTCATCTCACGCGACATGAAGATTGGGACGAAGATCATTTTCGCATGTTTCTCGATCATTATGATGAGAACTGGGGCGCCGTTTCGGGAATCAGCCTGCGTGCCGTTTATGAAGATGCTCTGGCCGCTCCGAAGGGGCGTTGAAACAAGTCGCTTAAGCTGCAAATCATGAAAATCGGCGGGAGAGTCGGCTTCGATCGAATCGAGGACCTGGAGAAGAATTTCCGGAACATCGATTTTCCGATCGAGCTGGCCCTGCCCTGGCGCTATACGGAGTTGTGGCTGCCCATGGCCGATTCGCTGGCTGGTGTTATTTCTTTTTTAATGGCCTCAACTATCCGCATTCTTTCCATTCACGCGACGCAGGGCAATATATCGGATGAGGCCTTCCTGTTTTGGGGCAGGCAGACCGTGGAACTCGCCAGGGAACTGGGTGTTCAGGACATCACCATTCATCCGGGAAATTGCAGGAGCCGCCGAGAGGCATCTCAACAGCAGGCCCTCCGGAACATCCGAAGAATTGAGCGGGAGACGGGGGCCGAAGGGATCTTTTCCGTGGAAACGTTCGGAGGAAAAAACCGGGTGCTGAAGCCCGAAGAGATCATCTCTTTCGGCCTGCCCATGACCCTGGATACGGCGCATCTTCATGATCGCAATGAGATCATGGAGATTGTGGACGGGTACCGCCACAACATCAAAACCGTTCATCTCTCCACCGTGGGAGAAGGCGAGCATCATTTGCCCGTCGATGCGTTTTGTCTTTCCGTCGTGGACCGGTTGCGGGATCTCAACTGGGAAGGCAACGTCATTCTCGAATACCTGCCCTGGTTCCACTTCAGGGTCAGGGCGGACGTCCGTGCTCTTTCAGCCTGGGTGGAGCGGGGCATTCCCGTCGAGCTTATCCCCCCCGATGACCGGTTCCGCGGCGACCCGGCCCGCTGGGGCTATGGCGAAGACGGGCGCTGAATTTCTCTTGGGCGAAAAGACACTCTATCGTTCCGGCCGGACAAGGTAATGGCGGGCTCCATAGACCACGTGGGCGAAATCGAAGAAGATGCTGTATTCCATATCGGTCAGTTCTTTCGCCTTTGAGGGCATGTACCCAAGTTCGGGATGATTGACAGGTATGCCGTTGATCAGAACCCGGCCGGTTTGACAGGCGCGAAAGAATTTCTTTTCGTTGTCGACAATGCCGGATTGGCAGAAAAACGACACGATATAGAGTTCCGATGTGGCGGTCCACACCGGTCGGCAATTGAGAGCAGCTGCGGCGCGGGCGACAAGCTTCTCCTTTTGATCGGGACCCGGGTCAAAAGGAAAATCCCGCCCGCTGAAAAGGGGCCCTTCAGGACCGCCGATTCGGGCATTTGACAACCACGCCAATATTTGCGCCGGTTCTCCGGGAAGCTCGAAATCCGATTTTGTCTTCACTTTATTCTTCACAGCTTACGGCTCGTCGACCAGCTTTTTCAAATTGACAAGCCGATTCAGAAGCCCCTGAATGCTCATGCTTCATGCTCCTTCATCAAGGGGATCCAGGCCGTAAGGTCGATTATCTGGGGAACGGGCGGTGCGCCACGCGAGAGACTCCGGAGTTCCGCGTTGAAGATTTTGGGATGGTGGGCTTTGAAATAAACCAGCTTCAACGCCAAATCGACGTGCGCCGCAGCCGACACCTTGACAAAGAGATGTCCGGCCGATCCGTCCAGAACATCGAAAAGAGCCTCCAGGGCCGGTTGCGGAAAACCTTGGTTTCGCCCTTTCCTGATAAACCGTTTTTTCCATAAGTCCGTGTCCCGCCGCATTCCCAAATCGCGGCGGAGGCGGTTCGCCTCCATCGGGGTTAATGAGGCGATTTCCCGGGCGATCCGCATCGTCTGTTCCTGAAAAAGAAGGAGGCCGCGGGAGTCGGCCAGGATGTCCCGCAGAGGAGGGATCGTCTTGAAAAGCCCGTTGAGCGGCCGCCGCCTTTGGAAAAAGGCATCCGTCATCTTCCCGAAAGGAGGCTGTCTGAAGCTTATGGCAAAAAGGCAAATCAGATCATCCGCCGTTTTTATTTTCGCCGCCCGGATCAACTTGGCCATGTGCGGGCCTTCAAAGTGCGGGATTCCCCTTCGGGTGCCCTTCTGAAACACCGGAAGCAGCGATTTGATCGGTCCGGGCTGCGCCATCCCCTTCGGGGAAATTCCGGTTCGTCGCTCCAGGGAATCCAGAAGAACCTGGCCCTGATAATCGACGGCCCACCATTGTCTTGCATCCTCATCGGCGTTGAGCTCCATGGCAGCCCTCATGGCTTTAACCATCTGCGGCGCCGGTATGCTGGGTAAGCGGCTGCGCATAAAATCCCTGAGCGCGACCCAATCCTCGGCCTTCAGGGCGATATGAAAGTTGAGAAGGCTCTGGGTCTTTTCGTAAAGCAGGCGTTCGAAAATGAAGCCGTGGCGAACCGGCTCCAATGGCGCCAGGCCGAGAAGATAGGCGGCCAGGCTGGACGACTCCGCTCCCAACCCTCCCGAAAACGGAATGCGGCGTTCGCTCCGGAATCGGTGGATATCGCTGACGAACAAAAGAAACGGAGCCAGCCCCCATTGACGGATGCGCTGCAGCTCAAGTTTCAGTCGATGATCGAGAAGGTCGCGATAATTCGGCAGGCGTTTATCCGGCGGAATGCCCGCCAGAGCGCGGCGGCAGAGCCGGGCGAGGTTTTTGGAGAAATCGGTCATTCATCCATAAGGTTGGTCAGCGATTCCCAACCCGTGCCCTTGCAGCGGGAACACGCTTTCAGCCGAGTTTTTCCCTTCCCGTCACACCGAGAACACGGGAAATACAGCTCGCTGATCTTCCATTCACCGTCGACTCTCGTCAGCGTATATCTGACTTTATAGGCGGGTGTTCTTTCCAGCCAGGTTTGGATGTCGACGCGGTCCTCTCCAATCGCAGTTTTCCGAAACATCTGCTTGTCTTCGGTTTTAGGATAATCGGGTTTATGGAAAAGAAAATCCCGGGCTTGGCTGCCCGACAGGATGAACTTGCCCAGGCGTTCTTCCTTTCGCCGGGGCTCGTCTTCCTCGAAGCGTTCCCTTTGCTCCAGAAAAGCCGAAACGACGTCTTCAGGCTCCATCACCGTCCTCCCGAATGGGTTTCTTCTTCAAAGACGGCGCACACAGGCGGTGGGCAATCCGTCCGCCTTTTGCCGTAAATCGGAAAGGCCGAGACGCACAGGCGCGCCCGGATCGGCCCGAGTTCGAAGTCTTCCGTGCCGAAGATTTCCTTTTGTCCCAGGGAGGATCGGTATATCGCGGACGATGCAGGAACGGATTTCCGGGCCGGAAAAAGGAACGGGAATCCGCCTGATTTGAAAAGCCGCCGGACGCGGTAACATCCGCTCTCCGGCCTCATGTCTCCCCGGCCGTGCCCCCCGCTTCGAGGCGCGGGCGGCACGAACTCGAAAAACCCGATGGCCGTCTCCGCCTCCCGGGTTTCGACGATCCGGAGGGCCGCGGCTTCCAGGCTGACGGCAAACCTCCCGGCGATCTCGGGGACCGCCGCCGCACCGAGCCCGCACTGCATCAGTTCCTCACCGAACCAGGGTTGCGGCATGAGGAGTTCGGCGGCCCCGGCGTCGCAGCACTTTTCGAGCGCCGCGGAAGCCGGATCGCTCTCATAGGCTTTGCGGTCGAGCGTTCTCAGGAAATAGCGCGCTCCCGACGGATCGTCGAACCAACTGTGGGCGATCTCATGCGCCAGGCTGAACCGCCGCCGCCCCGTCGATCGGACGCGGGCGTTGATGATGATGCGCCGCCGGCCCGGAAGGGGAACGAAGACGGCGTCCCAGTCCTGAGGCGTGGATTCGTAGTGAACCGGGATGCCCAGCACCGCCGCATAAAGACCGGGGTCGAAGGGAGGCGGGATCCAGTCGGGATGCGCGGCGCGGGTCTTTTCGATGAGGGCCCGGGCGTTCCGGACCACGGCCTCCCCGGCCGCGGCCGGGTTTTGGGCCGGAAAGTCGATGGTGCCGATCGCCGTCATTTCGGCTTTTTCTCCGCATAGACGAGCCGTTTGACGAGCTCGTACAGAAGGGACCAGTCATCGGCGGTTCGAGGCCGGCGTCCCCGGTACACGATGGGTTTCAGCCATTCGATGTCTTCCGGGGGCACGGGCGTTCCGGCGCTCGCCTCTTTCTCCAGGAACGCTTTGAATCCCGGGGGCTCCTGCGCCGAGGCGCCGGATTCGGCCCTGGGTTCGCCGATGAGCCTGGAGACGGGGACGTCCAGCCCGCGGGCGATTTTCTGGAGAATATCGATGGACGGATTGTCCTTGGCTTCCTTTTCGAGTTCCCAGATATAGCCTCTGCCGACACCGGACGCCTTTTCCAGCTCGAAGAGACTCATCCCCCGTTCTTCACGGAGGGCGCGGAGGAGTTCCCCCAGGGAGGGCTCGTTTTTAGGTTTCACCGGTTGTTAACCTCCAAGATTCCCCTATTATGCATGTTCTCCGTAAAAATACAAGACGTTCTCCAGAAATAACAAAAAAAGCTTGACAAACCGTTTTCGTGGGCATACATTAGTTCGCTGTAGAGAACATTTTGTCGGGAGCCGTTTCATGAGCTTTTCCAACGCCGCGATTGAGATTCGGCTGGGCAACGTCGAATCCCGGATCATCGGGCCTTACCCGAACGCCGCCCTGGACGCCGTTTTGAATGGGAGCCTCGGAGGCCACATCCCCCTCGTCTATGATGGGGTTCGCGGCGTGTTTCTGACGGGAGCCCTGCCTGCCGTCAAAAGAACGTTCAGGGAGGAAGGCTGCCGCTTCCGGATCCGCGACCTGAGATCATCCCCGCGCCCGGACCTGTCGTGGACATTGCGCCATGTTGAGCTCAGGGATTACCAGCGGGAAGTCGTCTCCGAGGCCGTCCGCAGGGGGCGCGGCCTCATCGATGTGGGCACGGGCGGCGGGAAAACGCTTCTTGCGGCGGCCGTTGCGGCCCGCCTGGGCCTTCCCACGCTGTGGCTGGTTACGACGCGGGTTCTCCTCGATCAGACCCGGCGATGTCTTGCGGATCTCTTCGGGTTCGAGCCCGGCGTCGTCGGCTGCGGCATCCGCCGCCCGGAACGCCTGACCGTGGCCTTGATCCAGAGCCTCGACAAGGACGGGGCGGATCTCGATCCTTGGCGGCACGGCACCCTCGTCTTTGACGAAGGGCATCACGCCGCGGCGGGGTCCTATCAGGATCTCATCCGGCGTCTGGAACCGCGCTACCAGTATTTCCTGTCGGCCGTCCCGTTCCGGACGGGCTCCGACCAGGCCGTTTTGGACGCCCTGGCCGGAATGCCTCTGACCGGAGGGAAATACTCGGCGGGTTTTCTCATCGAAAACGGCTACGCCTGCCCGATCGATGTCCGGATCGAGTTCTGTCGAATGGCCGGAAACATGGCCGAGAAGCCGTTCTCGGCGATCTACCGGGAGGGTATCGTCGAAAACGAGGAGAGAAACGGCCGGATCATCGCCCTTGGCGCAGAAAAGATGGCGGAGGGCTTTTCGACCCTGGTCTTGATCGACCGGATCGAACATGGATCGATTCTTCAGGCCGGTCTCGGATCTTCCTGCGGATTCGCCCACGGCGGCGTCTCCGGGCTGAAGCTTCGGAGCCTCACGGAGGATTTTGCCTGCGGACGGCTCAAGGGCCTGGTCGCAACGTCCGGTCTGTTCCAGGAAGGCGTCAGCATTTCGGGGATTCATGTTCTGGTCGCCGCAGGCGGCATGAAGTCCAGGGCCCGCGTCATTCAGACGATCGGGCGGGGGATGCGCAAAGCCCCGGGCAAGAAGGCCTGCCTCTATGTCGATTTCTGGGACGACGACGGCGCGGGCGTCCTGAGGCGCCATTCGCGGCAGCGGCTGCATGTCCTGAAGGAGATGGGATTCAACGTTGTGCCTCCGGCGAACTCCAACCTTTCGGGCGATGGATCGGACATCCCGCCGATGTGGACGCATGCGCCCGGCTCCCGGAGGTTTTTGAAAATTGACGGGCGGGGTCGCGTCATCGAGGAAAAGGATTGTTACCGGCCGTCCCTGGTGCCCGAGAAAATCTGCCGGACCTGCGAATTGGTTCATCAATGCAAAAAACAACAAGGAGGATAACATGGCTCGAAGACCCGGACTCAAGACGGTGCCCGTCGAAAGAGCGCGATCGATTCTGTTGCAGGAGAGGGGGCAAACACAGGACGTCTATCTCCCCCTGCGTCCGCCCGAGGTCCGCCTGAATGTCGGCGATTCGCTGGCCCCGGCGCCGGACCGCTACTTCATGACGGCCCGTGTCGAAGGCGCCGACGTCGATCTCAAATTCACGCCGACGTCGTTCCGGCAGCTCTGTTCGATCGCTTCCATTCCCGCACAGATCCCGGCCAAGGCCCCGGCCGCGCTTGGGCTGAACCTGCTGCGATCCATGCTGGAAATGTCGGAGGCGGGCGAGGGGGCGCTTTTTCTGTTGCGGTTGCGTTTGGCCAAGAGGCCGGTTTTGAGGGCGATTCTGCCCCGGAGTTTTGTCCGCATCGACGATGTCCAGGTAGCCGATGCCCTGGAATGCGTGTCCGAGGGGAGGAATGTCCGGATCGCATCGATGAGCGTGGATGAAGACACGTGGTTTGCCCGCATCCTGCTCGGCGACAGCGTCAATTTCGGAAGCGCCGCCATGCCCGACTCCATCATGGCGGGGATGGATCTGATTACGAGCGAGACGGGGTTGCGACCCATGGAGATTCGTCATGTGCTTTTCCGGGTGATCTGCGCCAACGGCATCACCCAGCCGGTGGAAAAGGAACCCGGCTGGAGAAACCGATACACGGGGGTAGAAAGGACCGTTCTCGAAGGCCGTCTGACCGACGCTCTGGATCGGGCGCTCATGAGCGGCGGGGTCATGGCCGGTCGCCTTTCGGAAAGCCGGGCCGGGCATGTCGAGGACGCGGGAGAGGAAATCGCCCGCATCTTCAGGGATTACCGGCTCGGAAATCCCCGGGGCCGGATCGGCGCGTGGATCGCGCAGGAGGTCATGAAGGAGACCACGCTTTTCGGTGTCAGCCGCTGGACGATCTGCCAGGCCTTCACGGCCGTGGCCCGCGGCCTCGATCATGCACGCAGGATGCAGTTCGAGGATGCGATGGGGAGTTATTTGGTGCGGGGGGAGCCGGGGAATTCTTGACAATCGGCCAGCTCAAAGTGGAACTGGAATGGCTAAAAAAACCTCAAAAGCTCCTGTCGAGCTGAAGAGGGACGGTCGTGTCAAGATTCGTTCGCAATTTCGGGGCTATCATAACTCCCATCAGTTAGCCGCTTGAGCCATCAGCCCATGAAGCCGGTCTAAAGATCCCAGAACCTTGTCCTCTCGGACAAAGCTATGATCGCTCTCTCAGCCCTACGCGAATTCGATGAAGTGTGGATTCTTTGTGATAAAGGGAAAAGGGACAGAATGATCAAACGGAAATGGGCAGAAAAATCGTCAAAAATACCCATAAAAATCGCGGGGCAAGACCCTGTAGGATATCCTGCAGGGAGGAGACATGCTCCGAATGAATCAAATTGATCAGATCAAGGAACTTCAACGACAAGGGTTGGGGTCGCAGGAGATCGCCGGTCGGCTCAACCTCAACCGGAAAACCGTGACCAAGTACATGAAGGTCGAAGACTTCAACGGCGGCCTCCCGGGAAAACGGGCCTTGGCGTCGAAACTGGACCCCTGGAAGCCGAAGATCGATGAGTGGCTGGCCGAGGGTCCAGCGGTACCTGAAGGAGAAGAAACGGGAGCGGGGAGCCGAGCCGGGGTACCTGGAGCTCGTCTGGCCGGCTGGGGTCGCCCAGGCGGACTTCGGGGAAGCCGATGTTGTCGAGGGCGGCGTCAAACGACAGATCAAGTACCTGTGTCTGAGCTTCCCCCACAGTAACGGAGGTTTTTTCCAGACGTTCGGTGGGGAGACGGCCGAGTGCGTCTGCCGGGGGCTCGGGGACATCTTCCATCACATCGGCGGGGTGCCAAGGCAGATCGTCTTCGATAATGCCGGCGGAGTGGGACGCCGGGTCCGGGACAAGGTCAGCCTGGCCGAGTTGTTCCTGCGGTTCAAGTGTCACTACGGCTTTTCGGTGAGCTTCTGCAATCCGGATGCGGGCCACGAGAAGGGGCATGTCG
>JAWSUF010000026.1 GCA_033549365.1 Acidobacteriota bacterium | reverse complement strand
GCCAAAACGGGCGCCCGTCGTCGATACGATCGGCGTCCGGCCGCGCGGCGCCCATGTCGTCCCCGCATGGGCATCCGACCGCACCCCCGCTTCATCGCCAAACCAGATTTCCGCCTTGAGACGCTTGGCTTCCCGGCGAATCGCCGGAAAATCCTCTTTCAACCACTTCTCCACGAGGAGGGGATTTTGCTGATAGGCCCGCCACAAAGGACGTTGCGCCGTCAAGCCCAGTTGGTTCAGCAAACGGCAGACCGAAGCCCGGCTCAGACTGATGTTCCATCTCCTCCGGATCAACTCTCGAACCATTTTGCTTGTCCACAATGCAAATTCAAATTTATACTGGCGCGGATCTCCCAAAGTGACGACTTCATAAATCCAAGCCAAAATATCGCCGCTGAGTTTGGACTTTCGGCCGCCCCGTTTTTTTGCGTCCAGTTGATCCCAACCTCCCTGTCTGTAGCGAGCCAGCCAGCCGTAAATCGTGGCTCGGCTGATCCCCAAGGCCCGAACGACAACTTCGGGAGATTCTCCCTTCTGAACCGCGGTGACACCGCGCTTCCTCAGGTCGGTCAATTGCGTATGGGTCAGTCGTCTGGCATCTGTTGTTTTCATGCTTCATAGGATACCACATTTCTACGACAATGTCAATACTATTATGAGAAGGTTAATAAATCTCCTTTGATCCGAAGATTTAGAGATGATTCTTCTTTTTTTATTTTCCTTCATAAAGTGATCAACGTCAATGCGAGCGGAAAAAAGAACACCTGACCATGGTTTTCGATAAGGGCTGCAACTCGCCGGAGAACATCGCGCGGATCGATGCCAACCCCTGGATGTCGTTCATTGGGACGCAATCGACCTATCATCATCCCGACCTGTGCCAAGTTCCCTTGACCGAGTACAAGGAGATGGAGGGTGAAAATGAGCCGGGAGGAGACATGCTCCGAATGAATCAAATTGATCAGATCAAGGAACTTCAACGACAAGGGTTGGGGCCGCAGGAGATCGCCGGCCGGCTCCGGTAATCAGCGCAATCGGACGGTTTGACATCTTTTTCCTCTTTTTATTTCACCCAGGGGTTAAGCAGTTTCACACCGCTTTGTTCCATATCGGCGACATTTCGGGTGACAACCGTCAAATCATAGGCCATCCCCGTCGCGGCGATCAGGGAGTCGATGGCCGGCATCGGATTTCCACTTTTCTCGGCGAGACACTGAATCTTGCCCCATAATATTGATACGCGCATATCGATACTTATGATTCGGTTTTGAAACCTGTTTTTTAATTCTTCCTCAATCCAAATCCGCAATTTTTCCTTTTTTTTCGATTCAGGCAATTTTTCGACGCCTTTGTGCAATTCCCCAAAGGTAAGAACGGAAATATAAAAACTTGATTCATTTTCACCCAAAACCCAATCGACAACTTTTTCGTCAGGTTTTGATTTTGCGAGTTCCGATATCAAACAGGTGTCAAGAAGATAATTCATAATTCGATATCTCTGCCGGAGCTTTTATCCCGTTCAATGCTAACTGAAGTTTTTGATAAGGGAGACGTCTGAATGAATTGAAACAGGTTGGATTTGGGTTTAATGATTTTTTTATACTCCTCCACGGAAAGAACCACGATGGATTCCTTTCCGTGTTTGGTAACGAATTGAGGACCTTCTTGCCGAGCCTTTTCAACAAGTTTGCTGAATTTATTTTTTGCTTCCTGCAATTGCCATCGATGTCCCATGAAAACCTCCTTAAATCTTTTTCTGTCTAGTCTGTCTAGATTATAATGGCTTTGATGGAAGTTGTCAATGTCGCCTATTGCCGGCGGCGGACAGCGCGCTTATCGCGCCGCCGAATCAAACCCATTCCGGCCGGCGGGTCTCCGCGAACCGTGCCGGGATCCAGCACTCGGCTGTCGATTGCCGACCGCGCGTCCGTCACGCCGAGGCGAGTTCGCAGCAGAAGCGTTCGATCTCGTCCTCGGTGTTGTAATAGTGGACGGAGGCGCGCGCCAGGGCCTGGACGCGCAGGCGGATGTTCCCGATTCCGACGGCCAGGGCATAATCGACCGTCGCGGCCAGCCCGACGCGCCCGGCCACGTAGCTCTCCCAGTTCTCGAATCTTCGGGCATCGATCATCTTCTCCATCGCCTCCAGGGACAATTGCCCGGTCTCGTCGTCGGGCACGACCTCGACGACGACGCCGCACCGCCGCCCCCGATGCAGAAAGGCCAGGTAATTGCTGACATACTCGGCGCGGGAGGTCAGGATCACGTCCCCTTGCCGCAGCGGGACGGAGTAGAAGAGCATGTCCCAGGGCCAGGTGCCGGGTGACGGCCCGATAGACGGGTTCATCTTTTCGCAGCCCGGAGTTTCGGCCCTCAGCTTTTCACATGAGCGAATGTAAACAACGGGCGGAGAGTTGTCAAGAATACGAGAATGCGGCGCGCCTCACCCCGATCGCCCGGTCGCCCGAAAAGTCCGCTGCACCGTCATGTTGGCCGGGAATCTTCGCGCAATGTCGCGACCGGCGCTTGACCGGGACAGTGACAGGCACAGCCGCCTCAGTTGCCGGACCCGAAGGAGCCGCCGCCCTACGGCTTCCGCGCTCATGTCAAGTTTCATCACTTATGCTCCTGAGGTGCTCAATGTCATCTTGATCCTTTCCGCTTCTGCGAAAAGACTTCAGCAGGATGAGACCTTCCGGAGATACGACCTTGAGAGTCCCTCCTTCCCACTCCACTTCACAACGAGTCTCCCATGCCTTCGCGGTATCGGGAGTCACCAGCAGAAAGTCGAGGACCAGCTCTTCCCCTGTCTCCGGATCGATCTTGACCAACCGGTAGATCCGGATCTTTCCTTCATGAAACTCCATCGGCGCGGCACTCAAGGTGAATCCCAAGGGCTCAACAGCGCGCTTGGCGCTGAACAAAGCATCGATCGGGATCAGCAGATCGATGTCCAGAGTGGCACGCGGCAATCCGTAGACGGCCATCGCCAATCCGCCGCATAGCGCATATTCGATGCCCTCGCGGTCGAACGTTCCTATCACAGCCTTCAGTTCATCAAGGATATCCATGGGTTTCCGTTTTCCCCATCAGCATGATTATGAAGTATCATCCGCATCCCAACTTGTCAAGCCGGCGGCATCCCGTGCGACCATGACCTTGAAGCATGCGTCGCAGGTCTTCCTTATGTCCCACATCATACCATACCCCCCCCAAGTTCCTGTTCCTGACCGACCGGGCACAGCTCGATCATTCGCTGGAGCAGGCCCGCAGCAAGACGGCCAAAAGCTTCATCAAGCTCGGAATCGCAGGAGGAAGGCTCGTGCCCTGCAACCGCCGGCAGCCGGCCCGCATGACCCCGGCCGAAGCCGAAGCCGCCGCCCGCAAAAGGGAAGAGGACGCCCGGAGAACGATGGAGAAGATCCTCAGGGATCAACAGTAGGCGCTTCGTCGTCCAACCGCGCGTCCGTCACGCCGAGGCGAGCTCGCGGCGGAACCATTCGATTTCCCTCTCGTTATCCCGCCGTACTCCTTACGCCGGCGGTAATCGGACTGCTCCGAGATCGCCTCTTTCATCCCACTTTTTCAATAAGCAATATGCCGGGAATTCCAAGCGCTTAAAGTCATCGTGGAATTCATCGAGTCCCTGAGCGTTCGCGGAATCCTGTCCAGCTTGGACGATCATCCGGAGGAAATACAGAAAACCTGGGCAAAAACCCATCTCAGGAAAGATGCCGTATTTTCATCAATAGTTCTTTTGGATAAGGTACCGGGCCAGCACCGGATAGCCCTCGTCATTGAAGTCTTTGACATACAGCTTGTTGTTCGCGATGGTGATCTTTCCCTTCTGAAACAAGGATGTCTCAAAGGCCATTTTGACGGAGATCCGGGCCGCATTTCTTCCTTCGGAATCGTAGACATCGAGAAAAGTCTTTCCGCTGTCGGTCTCGATTTCAAATGTTTTCACAAAAAACCCGCTCTGCTCATCCGGACAAATCACATCCAGGGGAGGGAGGTGCTCGGAAAAGTTGATTCTATCTCGGAATCGGGCCGGCATCATTTCTAGGATGCGCGATTTGTAGGCATCGTCGATTTTTCGAAGGGTGTAGGTGTTGATGATCTTTTTAATGAGCTTGCCGTCGGGATCGACAATGGTGAATTCATAATGGGGAGGAGAGGTCCAGATCACGTGATCATCGGGAAATAAAGCATACCTCAAACCGACATCTGGATATTTATAGGGACCAGAAGAAGCAAGGGATGCCAAAACAGACATGTCAGCGCCGGGGCCCGCGAATTTGCATAATTCTCTTGTTGTAACAGAACCCTGAGGGCTTGTTTTCAATGCATAGATCTGCCCTCTGCCGTCGTGATGGATGTCTCCATAAAATATCCCTAACCCCATGGCTTTGAGATCTTTAATATGACGGCCTTGGCTATCGAAATACATGGATTTCATTTCATCATGCAAAACAACCTCAAGGGAAGAGTTAATCTGAATCCCGTCGATGATCTGGAATTCCCCGGGGCCTTGACCTCTTCGTCCGAACAACCCGACGAAACGGCCGGACTTGTCGAATATTTTCACTTGACCAGCTTTGCCATCATAAATATAAGCGTTTTCCGAAGGATCAACGGCGAATGCCGAGATTCCACCCAACATCTCATTCTCATCCCCCTCGGAAACACCGAACTCCATTTCATAGATAAGCCTGACGGCTTCCGGACCGTACATGGGCTCTTTGGGATTCACCACGATCTGAACTCCGTTCTCGATTCGTGTGGCACCTTTCCATTCGCCCGCTTGACTGTCTTCTTTTTCAGAACATGATATGACCGCCATCATCATGCCGAGCAGGAGGCCGGCAGGCCTCAGGGAATGGACGCTTCTCATATCACCCCTCCATGACACGGACATTCATTCCGTATTGTTGAAGATGTCATCCGGGATGTCAAGAGCTATCGGCGGAAATCCCGCCGAGATAAAACCGATCTTTAGACAAGCCTCATGGGCTGACGGCTCACATGACTAACTGAAGATGATCAGCTACGAAGAAAACCGTTTCCTGCCCATATCGACCTTCATCGATCCGGCAAAATCTTAACACTGCGAGGCTCTTCATTCCGTCTCAAACAGCAAGCGAGGTAAGCCTGATTGTTTGACGATTCCCAGCAAAGTGCCGCTCAAAAGTTCATTGTGGTCGGGTACCGGCACCGTGATGGTGGTATTCCCTTCACGCTTTTGCATGATGATGTGGCTGCCCTTCTGACGGACTTTTTCAAATCCATGTTGGGCCATGATTTTGCATACCTCTCTGCCGGAGAGAACTCGCAACTTGGGCATGGTTTATCTCGTCGCGTGTTTGACTCGGACAGTCGGCATCATCGGCATGATGGGCATGACGTAGGTTTCTTTCTTGAGCCTCCGTCGAATCTCAGATGGTGAAGCTGCTGCAAAGAATCCCTCAACGGCTTCAACCAGATTCAGTCGTGCTTCTTCAACCGTTTTGCCTTGGCTCACGACGCCCAGTTCCTGACATGTCGCGACATAGCCCTTGGCCTCTCGCTCAATCACAGCGGTAAGTTGCAACACCTTGCTCATGCGCGACTCCTTTTCCCGCGACCTCAGTTTACCAAAGTATCCGCTTCAATCATTGATGCGAGAACGGTCTTATTAAAGTGTATCAGCATTGCTCACGGTTGTCGAGGGGGGGGAACTGCCCCCGGTTTTCTGCACCGGGGGGTTGATAGAGTTGGCGCGCTTGACCTGCCCCCCATGTCAATCCAAGTGCCTGTCGAGCACCGGTTCGCTGACAAGCCGGTCTGCAGCGCCGCGCGTCCGTCACGCCGAGGCGAGTTCGCGGCAGAAGCGTTCGATCTCGTCCTCAGTGTTGTAATAGTGGACGGAGGCGCGCACCAGCTCCTTGAGACCGCGCGGCTCCATATCCAGAAGCGCCGAGTTTGATTTGACGACGGAGACGTTCATCCTCCGGGCGTTCAGCCGCCGCCGGATCGCATTCGCCGATTCGCCGTTCTTGACGAAGGTCACGATGCCGCTCTTTTCGACGCCCAGGTCGCAGACGGCAACGCCGGGGATCTCCGCCAGCCGTTCGCGGAGCGAGCGCGCCAGGGCCTTGACCCGCCGGCAAATGTTCCCGATCCCGACCGCCATGGCGTAGTCGACCGCCGCCGCCAGCCCAACGCGCCCGGCCACGTAGCTCTCCCAGTTCTCGAATCTTCGGGCGTCCTTCCGGATTTCGTAGCTTCCGCCGTCGATCCACGTTGCGGAATGGAGATCGATGAACGGCGGATCGAGCTTGTCGATGAGCGAGCGGCGGACGTAGAGATAGCCGGTTCCCCGCGGGCCGCGCAGAAACTTGCGTCCCGTTCCCGACAGCATGTCGCAGCCGACGGCCTCGACATCCAGCGGAATCTGCCCGACCGACTGGCAGGCGTCGAGGAGATAGAGGATGCCGTGTTTCCGGGCGATTTTCCCGACATCCGCGGCGGGATTGACCAGCCCGCCCTGGGTCGGGACATGGGTGAGGGCGATGAGCTTCACCCGGGCATCGATCATCTTCTCCATCGCCTCCAGCGACACTTGCCCGGTCTCGTCGTCAGGCACGACCTCGACGACGGCGCCGCACCGCCGCCCCCGATGCAGAAAGGCCAGGTAGTTGCTGACATACTCGGCGCGCGAGGTCAGGATCACGTCCCCTTTCCGCAACGGGACGGAGTAGAAGAGCATGTCCCAGGCCCGGGTGGCGTTCTCGACATAGGCGATCTCCCGGGGATCGCAATGGAGCAGGCCGGCGAAGGAGGTGTAGAAGCCCTCCAGGAGGTCCCGGGCCCGCTCTTCCGCCTCATACCCCCCGATCCGCCGTTCCAGGGCCAGATGCCGAGTGACGGCCCGATAGACGGGTTCAGGAGGAAGGGAGGCCCCGGCATTGTTGAAATGGATGATCTTTTCGCAGCCCGGAGTTTCGGCCCGGACCCGGTCGATATCGATTGTGGACATTCGATCCTCCGCCTTACACATGAGCGAATGTAAGCCGCGGGCGGAGAGTTGTCAAGAATTCGCGGAAGATCCCCTGCGATCAAATATCGCGTCTAGAGTTGAATGCGTTCCCACATCACCGTTGCCCCCCTTTCACCCAAAGATTGCTCAGGACCATTGTCAGGCCTGCCTGAGACAGAAAGAAATGAATTCAGGCGCAATAACATCTTGACGATCCGCCGGATGCGCCAATGCCTCACCGCGGCATCAGCGCGAACACGCCCCAGCCCAGGTATTCACGCGTGTAAGCGGCGTAGCGCTCGGGCTCCGAGGTCAGTTTGGCTCGAACATCTTTCGCGAGCTCGTCGTCGGGATTGGCTTCAAGCCATCGGCGCATGGTGAGCCACTTGGCCGCCTCGTATCTGTCCCAGCTGTCCTGGTCTGCCAAAACCATTTCCACGACATCGTTGCCGAGGCGGCCGAAAGACGCGAGAAGTTCTGGAAGCAGGAGAAAGTCGGAGATTGAGCCGGCAAGACACCCCCTGGCAACATCTTCCGTCGGCGGCAACTGCCGCCAATAGGGCTCGCCGATGAGGATGATCCCTCCGGGGCGGAGGCTTTGCGCCAGAAGCTCGATGGTGCCTGCGACTCCACCGGCGATCCACGTGGCGCCGACACAGGCTGCCACACCGGCCTTTTCGTCAGAGACGTAGCCGGCAGCATCGCCATGGATGAACTTGACTCGATCGGCGACGCCGAGTTCTTCAGCGCGGAGTTTCGCTTGCTCGGTGTACAACCGGCTCATGTCGACGCCGGTGCCGATGACTCCGTAATCGCGTGCCCAGGTGCACAGCATCTCCCCCGAACCGCTGCCGAGGTCGAGCACTCGGGTCCCCGTTTCCAGGCGCAGCGCCGCGCCGAGAGTGGCGAGCTTTTCGGGTGTGAATGGGTTATGGATACGGTGAGCGCTTTCGGTGATGCTGAAGATCCGTGGAATGTCCATAGCAGAAAATCTCCTTACGGGCCGGCAAAAGAATCCCGACTTCGTCAACTAACGATGCATCGAGAAGTCGGCCCTCGCCTGCTTCATCGCCTTGAACCAGGCGGAAGAATCCCTCTGAAACACAAGCACAAGCGCGATGCCTTGAATGACAACTTGAACAAGTTCCAGGATTCCCAATGCCGGGGCATTCGAGACCGCCTGAAGAAAAGGCTTCATCGAAAAGGGAAGGCTCAAGATCATCAAGATATAAAGAACAAGATAGATCATCCGCACCCAGTTTTTCCCCGCGCCGATCATATAAATCAGGAGAAAAGATAGCCCGAACAAAATAAAAAACACGCCGCCGAAAAAAATCCAATTCGGCCAGCGGGCCTCCGCGATATTTACCGGGATCCATGATCGGTCAATCAGGAAACTGATGAAACTCAGACCCAGGGCGGCATACATAAGCCTTACGGCCGTGCCGACATTCGCCGGTCTCGCCGCCGGATCACGATGCGGCATCGGAGATTCGGTCATGACTCCCTCCTTTTTTCATCTGAACATGGCTGTCGATGGCCGACCGCGAGGGATTATCAGGGAAATGACGTCCCTGTGTCAATCCAAGTGACTATCGAGCCCCGGTTCGGTGAAAGCCGGTCCGCCGTGCCGGCCGAAAGATAAAACATCTTTGCCAAGTCTAGTTGATGAGGATAATATGTGTTTTTTAAAGAATATAGTGATTTATTGTTGACTTTCAGTAATATTTATTGCATATTAATTCATATGATGATCTTTAGTGCTTGATTAAACGTTTGATCGCTAAAAGGAGGTGAGTTTATGCAGTTGATGTCAATTGATGACTTGGCACTCTATTTAGGAGATTCAAAAAGAACCATCTATAAGTACATATCTTCGGGAGACGGTCCTCCCTACATAAAGCTGAGCTCGAAGAATATCAAGTTCGATCGAGAAGATGTGGACAGATGGCTTGAAACCAAAAAAGTGAACCCCAAGAAAGGAGAGAAGAAGTGATTGAAGCCATAGGGATTTTTCTAATTGTGGTGGCGTTGGCGGACTTCACTATGAGATTCGCGAGACTCGTTAAACCGCTGCGGAACATGTCCGATAAGCTGACTGAAGAAAGCCAGCGCATCCGATTTGAAATGGCGAAGATTGCTGAAGAAATAGCCGGCATACGGAAGAACCTCCAAAACGATCCCGATGGACCGGCCGGCTCCGGTCATCAGTGCAATCGGACGGTTTGACATCATTTTCCTCTCCCGCCGGTCGGCCGGCCTCCCTGAGCACAAAGAGCGCGTCCGCTTTTTTACAGAAAGACAAATACCGTCAAAGCCGCCCAAACAACCTACATTCCGCACGAAGCCGGGGCTGAATTTCGGCATTTAATACGCCTTCCATTCTATCACTCAGCGATAAGCTGATGCATCCATTTCAAGAAGCTTAAGAAGATCTTTTTGCAGCGGCGAAAGCCGGATGGGAAAGACGACTTGATCCGCAGGGCGTTCGAATTCGTACCAGGCCACATCGCTGAACGTCTCCAGAATGCGGGCCGTCGTGGGGGTCGGCGACCATCGTCCTTCGGGGAGAATCGGCAGCCGGTCGATTCCTCGTCGGGCCATGGACCGGCGGACCGT
>JAWSUF010000025.1 GCA_033549365.1 Acidobacteriota bacterium | reverse complement strand
CATGAGTGTCATTATATTTATATACATATATCCTGCCGTTGTCAAGTCCTTTATCCAATTTATTGATAGGATTATCAACATTATAAAGTCATTAAAACCCACCCTCAGGGCATTCAAAGCCAGGGCCGTATGGATGTATTTATCTTGACATAATGGACGGAATTTCGTTGACACCATGCTGAAGGCCAAAGCCGCCCTCATCTCAAGCCTCCAGAAACCAAACGGGCCAGTTCGATCAGGTCCCTCACCCGGAAAAACGAGCGACCGGCGCCGAGGCTGATGTAGGGATCCTCGACCGCCAAATCCGTCCAGCCGACAGGAATAGACCAATGTGTTCCTTCGGTAAGCTCGATGGTTACCCGATCCTCTCCCCAAAGCGATTTACGAACGACCATCCGCAACGGCCGGCCTCTCAGGGGGTGGAACGGGTGAACGATCCGAATATATTGCGATCCTGCTGTATCATCTGCATTCGACAGCCTTGAACAAAGCGAAAGTCGAGACAGCGGTGAAAATCGTGGAGATGCTTCTGGCGCGCCTGCGGAAGCGTCAGTTCTTCGGCATCGAGGAGATCAACACAGCTCTCCGTCCGATGCTCGAAGAGCTCAACGAGCGGGTGATGGATCACTTGGGAAAGAGCCGCCGACAACTCTTTGAGGAACTGGACGTGCCGGCCTTGCGTCCGCTGCCGGCCGAACCGTTCGAGCCGGCCGAGTGGATTCGGGCCCGGGTGAACATCGACTACCATGTCGAATATGCCAAGCACTACTACAGCGTCCCGTACCGCTATCTCCGCAAGAAGGTCGAGGTGCGAGCCACAGCCCGGACGGTCGAGGTCTTTTACAGGGGAGAACGGATCGCTTCTCATCTCCGTGAAGACCGTCCCTACCACTATTCAACCCTGCCCGAACACCGTCCGGAGTCTCATCGGGCTTTCCTCGAATGGACTCCGGACCGGTTGGTCCAGTGGGCTGAGCGAACCGGTCCGTCCGCCTCGACGATGGTCCGCCGGATCATCGAGAGACGGCCGCATCCGGAACAGGGTTATCGCGCCTCGCTCGGTCTGATCCGCCTGGGGACGCGTTACGGCGACGAGCGGCTCGAGGCGGCCTGCCGAAGGGCTCTGGCCTTCGAGCTCGTCTCCTACCGTGCGGTGCGGAATATCTTGGAGTCCGGAATGGACCGGCTGAAGATCGAGACCATCCCGATCAAACCGGAAAAACCGCACACCAACCTCCGCGGCCCCCGCTATTATTCGGGAGGAGATCAATGACAATCGGGAACAGCCCTTTTTCGGGAAAGGTCGGAAGATGTTAGTCCAGCCACTCCTCGACAAGCTCGGTTCTCTCAAACTTGCCGGGATGCGGGAGGGTCTTCGGGAACAGATGGAAAACACCGCCTACCGCAAACTCTCTTTCGAGGAGCGCTTCGGTTTGCTTCTGGATAAGGAATGGTCGCTCCGTCAGACGCGGAAACAGACGCGCCGAGTGCGGATGGCCCGCTTCCGCGAGGACGCGGCGATCGAGGACTTCGACTTCTCAGGCTCTCGCGGCCTGGAGCGATCGCAGGTTCTGGCTCTCGCCGAGGATGATTGGATCCGACGACGGCTGAACGCCATCATCACCGGTCCGACCGGGGCCGGAAAAACTTTTTTGGCCTGCGCGCTGGGCCGATCGGCTTGCCGGAACGGCGTATCCGTCCGCTACTTTCCGCTCTCGAAGCTCCTTCAGAAAATCACCCGTGCCCGAGTCGACGGCTCCTGGCCGAAGTTCCTGGACACCCTGACCAAAATCCAGCTCCTGGTCATCGATGACTGGTTGCGGAACCCCCTGACGGAGTCCCAAACCCCGGATCTTTTGGAAATCCTCGAAGATCGATACGGTCGGGCCTCGACCCTGCTGGCCACTCAAATCCCCGTTGCGGACTGGCACGATCGTCTGGGAAACGCCACCCTTGCCGACGCGGTCATGGACCGCATCATTCACAATGCCTATCGGCTGGATCTTCAGGGAGAATCCATGCGAAAACGCCGTTCTCCCTTGACTCATTCCGGCCACAAAGACGTATAATGATCATCCAGCGTCGCTACGCTCCGATCCGTGGCCATTTTGAACCGGAATCAGTGGCCGGATTGACCGGAATGTACAAGCATGAGAAATATGCCTCCTCTGCCGACTTGACATGATATCACCTTGCTGATATATATATGGTAAGGTGATCAGGATGACTCGCATGACCCGAACAATCATTTCTCTGCCTGAAGACGACAAGAAATGGCTCGACGCCTACGCCGGGCGGCAGAGAATATCGAGCGCGGAGGTCATCCGCCGGGCCATCTGCGAATACCGCGCGAAAAAATCTCAGAAAGATCTGGCCGCGGTTCTCCGGGAAACGGCCGGATCGTGGTCGTCGATCAGCGGCGACAGCCGGGATTACATTGACGCCGTCAGGCGGGAATGGGAACGCAAACCTTGAGGCCGGTCTATCTTCTGGATTCCGTAATCCTCATCGACCACCTCCGGGGTATCGGCCCGGCGACGAAATGGCTGAAGAAACTCCGTGAGGGCGAGGCTGTGCTTTCCGTGATCACGCGAGCCGAGGTCCTCAGCAGGGGTACGGCGGACGAACAGGCGGCGGCCCATGAGCTTTGCACACAGTTCGTATGCCTGCCTCTTACTGAGAGCGACGCCACCAAGGCCGCCGAGCTGCGGAGAAAGCACGGCTGGCGGCTGCCGGATGCTTTCCAGGCCTCGTGCGCCATTCGGAACGGGATGAAGCTCGTGACGCGCGACGCGCGGGCCTTCGATGCCAAAAAGCACCCCTTCGTGCTCATCCCCTATTCTCTGTAGTCTGCAGAAAAGACGCGCCCTAAACCTTCGTCTTCATCAATTCCCGGAGCTTCTCCCCTCTCTCCAGGCTCCGGAACGGAAGCGGCTCGCCGCCCTCCGCATACAACCCCACGTTCTCCTCGAAGGTCGGCTTTTCGTTGACGTAGATGACGCCGAGCGGGAAGGGATCGGTCTCGATGGCCCGGGCGAAGGCGGCGGCGCGGTCGCGCGGGTCGTGATCGTCGCCGAGTGCGCGGGTGTTCTCCTTGAACCACTGCAGGGTGTTCGTCTTGTTGAAGGAGACGCAGGGCTGGAAGACGTCGATGAGGGCGAAGCCCTTATGGCGGACGGCCTGCTTGATGATCTCCGCCATCCCGTCGATGTCGCCGCTGAAAGCGCGGGCGACGAACGAGGCGTCCATGGCCACGGCCAGGGCGATGGGGTTGATCGGCTCCTCGAACACGCCGCCGACCTGGACGGGCGTCCGGAAGCCCATGCGGCTCGTCGGCGAGGCCTGGCCCTTGGTCAGCCCGTAGACCATGTTGTCATGAACGATGCAGGCGATGTCGGGGTTGCGGCGGATGGCATGGAGCATGTGGTTTCCGCCCTCGCCGTACATGTCGCCGTCACCGCTTTCGCAGATCACGGTGAGCTTGGGGTTCGCCGCCTTGATGGCCGTCGCCGGAGGCAGCGCCCGGCCGTGAAGGCCGTTGAAGAAGTTCGTCCGCAGGTAATGCGGGATCTTGGCCGCCTGCCCGATCCCGGAGACCATGACGAGGTCTTTCGGGTCGATTTCGAGTTCGGCCAGAGCTTTCTTGAGGGCCTTGAGGATCAGGAAGTTGCCGCAGCCCGGGCACCAGGCGATATCGATCCCGGGGATGTCATAGGTTTCGGGCTTCACTGCAGCGCCTCCCTGTCGAGGACTTCGCGGAGCCTTTCGGCCGTCTCATCCGCCGCAAAGGGCAGCCCGTCGCAGCGCAGGATGCGGGCGGACATTTCCGCGCCGGCGTAAAGGTGGAGCAGGCGCCCGAACTGCGCGGTCGCGTTGCCCTCGACGAGGATGCGCCGCTTGGCCCGGGCCAGCAGAAACTCCGCCGAGGGGTGGAGCGGCCAGACCTGGGAGAAGTGGAGCTGGGCGACGTCTTTCCGGCCGATTGCGGCCAGGGCTTCGCGCACGGGGTTTCGCGTCGATCCCCAGGTGACGACGAGGACGCGCGCACCGGGCTCGCCGATATACTCCGGCGGGATCGCCTCCCGCAGGATGCCGTCGGCCTTCCGCAGCCGCTTGACGACCATCTTCGTCCGAAGCTCCAGATCCTCGGTGATGTGGGCCTCCTCGTCGTGCTCGTCGGAGTCGACACCCACGAGCCCCTCGCCGTATCCGGGGATGCCGCGGGGCGAGATGCCGTCGAGCGACAGGGCGTAGCGCTTGTATCCGGCCTCGGTCTTGTGGATGCGGCGCACGGCCTCGACGGCCGCCGGGTCGAAGGGCGGCGTGTCGGCGTAGGAGTCCATGAGGAACTGGTCGGTGAGCAGGATGACCGGCACCTGGTGCTTGTCGGCGAGGTCGAAGGCCTTGCCCGCAAGAAGGAAGGCCTCCTCGCGTGTCCCCGGCGCAAGCAGAATCCTCGGGAACTCGCCGTGTCCCGAATAGAGGGCGAACTCCAGGTCGCCCTGCTCGGTCCGGGTGGGAAGCCCGGTGGCCGGCCCGGGGCGCTGGGCCAGGTGGATGACGAGCGGCGATTCGATGATGCCGGCCAGGCTCAGCCCCTCGACCATGAGGGCGAACCCGCCACCCGAGGTTGTGACGATGGCCCGGGCTCCGGCGTACCAGGCTCCGAGAGCCATGTTGACGGCGCTGATTTCGTCCTCGGCCTGCTCGACGACGAGGCCAAAGGACGCGGCCTGTCCGGCGAGGAAGGTCATGACGCCGGTCGAAGGCGACATCGGATAGGACGAGAGGAAATCGCAGCCGCCGGCCAGGGCGCCGAGGGCGACGGCCTCGGCCCCTGTGACGACGATCCGTCCGGAGACTTCGGGATCGGGCTCGAGGGCGAAGCCGCCGCTCCCCTCTTCCCGAAGCTTCCGGCCGAACTCGAGTCCGCGCGATGCGGCCTGTTTGTTTTTCTTGACGATCTCCTCGCCCTTTTTGGCGATGGCCTTGCCGACGAGCTCGATGAAGGCTTTGTCGTCCATCCCGAGAAGCCCGGCCACGGCCCCCGCGGCGGCGACCGTGGCGAAGATCTTGCCCCCGGCCTCTTTGGCGATTGCGGCGAACGGCGCCTCGACGTGCGTCCCGCAGCGGCATTCGGCGAGGTGATCGGCGTCGCCGATGACAATCGTTTCGGTAGAGATGCGCTTGGCCAGATGATTGAGCGCCCCCTTGTGCAGGGGCACGCAGATGTCGATCGCCTTGAGCGGCGCGTTTACGGCCCGGGAGGAGACGCGGATGTCGGTCGAGTTGCTGCCCCCGCGGATCCGGGACATGTACTCCTTGGTCGCGAAGACGTGACAGCCGGCCTGCTTGAAGGCCCGGACGAGGAGCGCCTCCGCGGTCTGGACTCCCTGCCCCGCCTCCCCGCAGAAAACAACGTTCACATCATCTTTCATTAACAATATTTATAGCATATGGGGGGAGGTGGGGCAAGGTGGGAAAGTGCTAATCAATCCGTTTTTTCTTGCTTATGGCTGTCTTCTTCTTGATCTTCGATTCCAGCACCTTGGCTGATGCCCGCAGATCGTCCAAGTAACGCGCTTCGGCCTCTTGTTCCGCCTCCAGTCTCCGTCTACCGGCAAAAGCATCGTACTGTACGTCGGCCCAGGCAAGCGCATCCTCGCGACTTACCGAACCCGCATGCATGAGCACCGGCAGCTCGGTGTCCCTCAGGAACTTGTCGAGAAAAACCCCCCAATCTTTTATCCTGATGTCTTGCCGGCGCCTGGCTCGGAACTCGGCCTGATCCAAGAACATCACCACAATACGGTTGAGGGTATCTATTTCTATCTCGATCAGGTAATTTTTCGCTGTCGCTACATCGCGCTTCATAACACGGCGCCCGCTCCATGAGGTTAGCCCCATATTGGCCTTTCCCGAATCGGCGCGCCGCCGGACAATCTCGGCGGCCGTCAGGCCTGTGGCTGCATAGTGCATCTTGTTCTGCATAACTGCGAAGAAAGCCAACGTCTCTTCCTCGCCTTCCCGGTAGTCGGAAGCGAGAGCGAAAATTTCACGGATGCGCTGGTAGACGCGTTTTTCGCTGGCCCGGATCTCACGAATACGGGCAAGCAATTCATCAAAGTAATCCGCCAGTTGGTCTCTCCCCTTGAGGCGCTCGTCGTCGAGCGTGAAGCCCTTTATAATGTACTCTCTCAGGCGCTGGGTCGCCCAGATGCGGAAGTGGGTCCCGCGGATACTGTTGACCCTATAGCCGACTGAGATAATTGCGTCGAGGTTGTAGAAGAGTGTCTCGTACTGCTTGCCGTCGGCGGCAGTTGTAAAGGATTTCTTTACAACTGAATCATGATGTAACTCCCCCTCCGCAAAGATATTCTTGAGGTGCTGACCGATATTCTGCTTCGTCGTCTGAAACAGTGCGGCCATCATGTTTTGTGTCAGCCAGACCGTCTCATTTTCCAGTCGGACCTGGAGCTGTGTTTTACCGTCATCGGTCTGGTAGATGATGATTTCGGAGCGTTGTTCATTTGGACCATCCGGAACATTTTTCATGGCCTAAGGTCTCCTCTTTGATATCGCTCCCGAAGATGCATGATCATACACTCTACCAAGTCAAACTCCTCAACAGCTTGCCTATATCGCCATCCTCATCTTCATCATGAATACAAATAAAAGCATAAACGACAGACACCCGAATTATGCGTTTGAACTTACTTGTTTGCTGGAAACCTCATATGTCAAACCAAAAACCGTATCCGTCAGCCACCGCTTGAAAGATTCATTGTCCTGAAATTGCTTGAACAGTTCCATATCATCCTTCACAAAGGCTGTCATAACACGCGCGAGGGCTTTGTCGTGTTCAATGCGGGCATTCTGCTTATCCGAGTTCTTCTTGGCATTCTGGTATGCAATGTCTGCCTCGACACGCTTTGGAATCTCCTCCGTGATCATTTTGTTGATTCGGTCTGTGTCCGTCCATGGGATATTTCCGAACTGGTCGTTAAAAGCCTTGATGATGTTCGAGAGTCGATCGAGCTCCGGTTCGGGGATATGACCGCCCCCGCTTGTAGGAACTGGGCCGATCTCTCCGTCCTCATCAGGAATTTGGATACTTACGACCGACCGCTTCTCTACCCTGTAGCTGTCCATGTCGATCGCTTCAAGGATGCCCCTGGACAAATCCTCTTCGACAGGCGCCGGCAGTTTGGGAACAAGAAAAGTTAAAAAAATCGAGAGTTTTTCCCATCCCATATTTGTATAGGGCAGAATAGAGGATAAAAAACCATAGGTTCGGAGAAAGGCCTTGGCCTTACCCTTGAAATCCACCTGCCCGTCCTCGTCAAGTTGTTCCTTGTATCCGGCCACACATGCGTCGAGGATGGGGTCAAGGCGGTCACGGTCCGCACCTCCGAGATACAGCTCGGCAAATTGATCCACTTGGGCATCCGAATAAACCTGATAGCCGTCAAGACCCGCCTTCAGATCATGCAGTTTGTCTGGATCGGTTTCCTCGGAGAGGATCGTTGTTCGGTAGTAGTCGGCGAAAGAATCGCGGATCGTGTCCGTATCATTCATGAAGTCGAGCACAAAAACATCGTGTTTTTTCGGATGCGCCCGATTGAGACGCGAGAGGGTTTGTACCGCTTTAATTCCGGAGAGTACCTTGTCCACGTACATGGTATGCAGAAGTGGTTCATCGTAACCCGTCTGGAACTTATCAGCACAGACAAGAAATCTGTAGGGATCCTGCTGGATCTTGTCGGCTATCTGATTCGATGGGAAGCCATTGATCGATGTCTCTGTAACGTTAACGCCCCCGAATTCGTGTTCGCCTGAGAATGCGACAATGGCTTTATACTGGCTTTTGCGTTCACTGAGGTAATCGCGGATCGCGTGATAGTAATGAAGCGCCCGTTCGATGCCGCTTGTCACCACCATGGCCCTTGCCTGGCCGCCGATCTTGTTGAGGGCCGACACCTGTTCGTGGAAATGGTCCACCATGATCTCGGCTTTGAGCCGTATTGCATGCTCGTGGTTTTCGACGTAGCGGCGAAGCTTCTTTTTGGCCCGCTTGGTATCGAATTCCGGATCACTTTCGATCTTTTTGATCAGTTTGTAGTAGCTTTCAACAGGCGTGTAATGTCTCAGCACATCAAGGATGAATCCCTCCTGGATGGCCTGCTTCATGGTATAAGAATGAAACGGGCGATGCCGAACAATACCGTCAACCTGAGGTTCCGGATCGCCGAATATTTCCAAGGTCTTGTTTTTTGGTGTCGCAGTGAAGGCAAAATAGGCGGCATTCGGAAGCATTTTTTTGGCTTCCATAATGCGGTTGATTTGGTCTTCAAATGTCTCGTCTTCCCCCCCGGCCCCGGCCGCCGATAGCACCATGGACATCGCTGCCTGGGTGCGCCCGCCCTGGCTTGAATGAGCCTCATCGATGATGATGGCAAATTGCCGTCCCCGGTGCTCGCTTCCGATCTCATCAAGAATAAAGGGGAATTTTTGCACTGTAGAAATGATGATCTTTTTTCCCTCGGCAATAAATTTCCTTAGATCGCCGGAGCGTTCGGCATGACCCATCGTTGCACCTACCTGCGCGAATTGCTTGATCGTATCGCGGATTTGCTGGTCGAGGATGATACGATCGGTGACAACAATAATCGAATCGAAAACAACTCGATCGTCTTTCCTAAGACCGATTAGTTGATGCGCCAGCCAAGCAATGGAGTTCGATTTGCCGCTTCCCGCAGAGTGTTGGATGAGATAGCGTCGGCCTGCGCCGTTCATCGTCGCGTCTGCAAGCAGACGCCTCACCACATCAAGCTGATGGAACCGTGGCCAGACCTGCACCGCTTTCTTGCGCCCGGTTTTTTCATCCTTGGTCAGAACGATTTGGGCATAGTTCTCCAGGATATCGGTCAAGCCGTTGCGCGTGAGGATATGCTTCCAGAGAAAATCGGTCTTCAGGCCGTTGGGGTTGGGCGGATTGCCCGCACCGTCTTTCCAGCCCTGATTGAAAGGCAGAAACCACGAAGCTTTCCCTTTGAGATGGGTGCAGAAACGCACCTCGTGATCATCGACGGCAAAGTGGACAACACAGCGGCCGAACTCAAACAGCTTTTCGCGCGGATCCCGATCACGCCGGTATTGTTGCACCGCATCTTCAACCGTCTGTTTGGTGAGGCTGTTTTTCAGTTCGAACGTTGCAATCGGCAAGCCGTTGATGAAAAGGCCGAGATCAAGTGCAAGCTGTGTCTCATCCCGGCTGTAACGCAGTTGGCGTGTGACGCTGAATCGATTGGCAGCATACCTTTCGCCTGCCTTGACATTGCCCGGAGATGGAGTTCCATAGAAAAGATCGATGTGGTGCGGCCCGTGCTTTAGTCCATGACGCAAGACATCAATGGTGCCGCGTTTCGTGATCTCGCCTTGGAGACGAGCCAGAAACTTGCGCCGCGTCTGCCCGTCGTGATCGATATCGAGGGCTTCTGCGACTTCAGCCTGAGTATCATGCAGGAAGCCGGCAAGCTTTACCAGATCGACGCAGTATTCTCGGTCATAGTCTTCGGCTGTTCCACAGACCCAGCCGAGACCATAGATTGAGGGTCGTTCCTGCACTTCGCTGTCCGGGTCGGCTCCCGGATCACATGCGGAACCCGTTAGCGTCTTGCAGATTAACCTTTCAAGCCCCCGCTCGCTGGTGTCGGTGGTCATAGGGCCTCACTCCAACCTGAGCCAATCAAGTACCCATCAAACAACGCAATTTCTGACAAGTAACTGATATTGATAGGATTAGAGATATAATCCGATTTTGTGTATGAAAGGAAAAGGAAAGAGCGTATCCTATGTTGGATTTTCCAATTCAACATGGA
>JAWSUF010000024.1 GCA_033549365.1 Acidobacteriota bacterium | reverse complement strand
GGAACTTCTCGATCTTTTCGCAAAAAGCCCGAACGTGCTTTTTACAGCGGAAACGCCCCGGCTTTCCGTCGTCCTCTCCGACCCCGCCGACGACAAATTTATCGAGTGCGCCGTCGCACTCAAGGCCGATATCGTCATAACCGGCGATGCGGCCTTGCTGAAAATCGGCGACTTCGCGGGAATCCGCATCATCAGCCCGGCCTATTTTCTCAAAGCGTATCCCCCAACGCCCTGAATCCTCTCCTGAGAGAAGAGACCCATCTTGAGCCGGGAAAAACCGGCGGCTGAGATTGCGGCATCTCATCACGCGTCCATATCTATGATCTGAGATCGACTGAAAAACCCTTGACATTAGTATTATTAGAGGAAGGAATCAGCCTCAACCGTCTCGTCAGCTCGAAGCTCAGCGAACTTTAAGAACGCCGATTATCGCCTCCCACCCCCCTTCCAGGCTTGGCTAGACTTTCATCAAATGTTTGGCCTTGACCTTCTCGCCTGTGATCCCGGTCCAAAATCGCGCGTAATGATCGAGCTGTCTTTCGTAGGCGGCCTTCCGCCCGGAGTCTCTCTCGAAATCGTCGGTCTTGAAGTCGACGATCACCCACTCTCCGTCTTCCTTGAAGATCATGTCGATCACGCCGCGGACGATCGTGCCGTCGTCCATCGTGGAGAGCGGGACTTCGAAGTATTTCTCCCTGACCGCCGCCATGCGTTTCCATAGATCGTGGGACATCGCGGTATCGACGGCCGCAAGGAGCCGCCCGATGTCCGAGGCCTTCAACCCATTCTCCTCGAGAATCCCCGCCCCGGCCGCGTCGAGCCGATCCCGCATGCCCCGGGCACAGTATTCGAGCGCCCGGTGCACGGCATTTCCCCAGCCGGCGCCGCTTCCCAACGCTTCTCCGCTGAAAATATCGGGTTTTTCCGCCATGTCCGTCACGGAGCGAACCCGATAGGATGCGGCCGTCATTCTCCGGATTTCCGCCGCCATCGTTTCCCGCTCGGCTTCCCACTCATCTCTCTTTATCGCAAAAAATCTCTTCTCCCCTGATAATGCGGGCGTCTCATCCAGGCTCGGGAGCTTCTCCACATGTTCCAGATAAGAATAAAGCGACTCCCAGGGCGTTTTCGACGCGCTGTCCTTATAAACACTGACCGCCAGAATGTTTTTCGCGCGCGTCACGGCAACGTAATCGAGCCGGTCTTTCTCGGCGTTTTCGTACTCCTTTTCCTCGGCCGCATGTGTCTCCCATTCGGCCGGCAACGCGATCAATTCGCTCGCATAGTCGCCCAACTTGCGCGTCACGGCAAAATACCCGCGGGATCCCGCCCCGGTCCGCACGATATGCCGATCCGGCTCATGCGAACCCCGCTGGGGCGAGGGATCCGCCAGGATCACGACGGGGGCCTCGAGTCCCTTGGCCTTGTGAAGGTTCATGATCCTGACGGCCTTCGACGTCGCCGGGAAAAGGCCCATCTCCTCGGTCTTCGACTTTTCGCGGAGATCGGCCAGATATCCGACAAGCTCGGCGAATCCGCAGGTGCTGTCCGGCTTCCGGCCTCTTAAAAGCTCGACGGCCTTGAGCACGTTCCCCGCCCGGCTCGACCCCATCTCTTCGGACATGGCCAGCGGAATCGTTCCGAGGTCCTCGACAATCATTTCGACGGCCGTCACGGGAGACTTCGATCCGGCGATCTCATGGTATCCGCGAATGCGTCTCAACGCCGCCCGGATGATTTCCGGCCCTTTGTCCTGTTTCCGGACATAAGAGAACGTTCCTCCGTCTCTCGCAAACTCATAAAGATCGTTGTCGCTCGCACCCACATAAAGCCCTCGGAGTGCGGCCGTGACCGCGACCGGATCCGCGGGGTCGGCCACGGCTTTGAGAATCTTGATGATCTCGTGCAATTCCTCCGAATCGCCGAAACTCTCGCCGCCGGATATCGCATAGGGCACACCGCGGGCCTCGAGCGCCTTGGCATAGACGGACAGGTTCTTTTTTCTCTTGGCGATGATCATGAAGTCGCCGGGCTCGGCGGGACACGACTCGCCGGGTTTCCCCCCGGGATGTTCGAGCCTGAGCCCGCCGTCGACGGCCCGGCGGATCCATTCCGCGATAATCTCCGCATCCGCGTCCACGATATCCTTGGCTTTGTTACCGTCCACCTTGGCTATCCGATTCACGAAGACGCCGCCCGGGCATGTCCCGGTTTCCGGCCGCACGGTATTGAGCGGCGCGAATTTCGCCTGATGCCGTGTGTCCCCTCCCGGAAAGAGGCCGCCGAACACCGTGTTCGTGATGTCCTCGATGGGCTTCAGGGAGCGGAAGTTCGTCGTCAGCTCGACGACCTCGCCCGCGCCGCCGCCGAAGATCCTCTTCACCTGGTTGTAAATGTCGATGTCGGCGCGTCGGAACCGATAGATGCTCTGCTTCGGATCTCCGACGAGAAAAAGGGCGCCCGGCTTCGGCTTCGCTTTGCGCCAGTCGGCTTCACCGTCGTCCTTGCCGGCAAGAAGCATCGCGATTTCGGCCTGGATCGGGTCCGTATCCTGAAACTCATCGACCAGGAGATACCGGATGCGGGTTTTGAACCAGGCCCTCACTTCCCGGTTTCCCCTGAGAAGAGCGGCAGTCTTCATGAGCAGGTCCTGGAAGTTGAGGGCGGATCGATCGCGGCGCCATTCCGCATAATAAGACGCGCCGCCGAGGGCGAAATCGACGAGCGGCTGATGCAGATATTCCCGCCACAACCGAACAGAGGGCGCAATGACGGTTTCCTGGAATTTGACGAAATCCTCCGCATAGCCCTTGGCCTTTAACTTATCGGGCCATCTATTCTGAGTGACACCCGCTTTTCTTCCGAGAATCTTCAGGATTTCAACGAAAAGACGGTCGTCTTCGAGATATTTCATCCCGATGAGGGTCGGTACTCTCCGAATGAGTTTCTGCAGGGCGTCCCACCCTTTCTCGGGCTCTTCACACGGCAGTTTCTTTCCCAGCTCCGAAAAATAAGTGCGGATATTTTTCTTCACCTCTGCGAATTCCGGCTTCTCCCGCCGCTCCCTGACGATCTCGATATCCGGGTATTTGATGAGTTCCTGATAGATATCTGCAGCCGACTGCGGTTCGATGTCGTTCTCGATCATCCAGCGCATCGCTTCGCTGTTCTCGAAGGCCTGTTTTTCGAGATACTCGTTCCAGACGTTTTCAGCGAAGATCCCGTCGTCTTCCTCCTCGATTTCCTCGAAGCCCGGGTCGATCCCCGCCTCGACCGGCCGCTCGCGGAGAATCCGGGCGCAAAACGAGTGGATCGTCGTAACCGTCGCCTGCTCGAATCGGGACAGGGCCTGCCCGACGCGGTCCTTCTCCTCTCTCGGCGCATTCCCGTCATTGAGGATCCGTTCGAGTTCGATCTGGAACCTCTCCCGAAGTTCCGCCGCCGCCTTCCGCGTGAACGTAACCGCCGCGATGTTCTCGATCCCGGCATGGCCGAAGCGGACAAGACCCGCCATCCTGTCGACAAGGCTTTTGGTCTTGCCCGAACCGGCGCCGGCCTCGACAAAGAAGCTTTTATCGAATTCCGAGGCGATTCTTCGCCTCGTTTCCTGATCGGGGAGCCTCATTTTGTCCTTCATTTGCAATCCTTCAACGCTTTCCAAGGCGCAAACTGAATGTTTTCGGGATTTTCGCTTTTTCGGGACATAGCTTCACGCGCCGCCTTCCCGCCGCAAATATCGGGATAGTCGCAATATTTACAGAGAGAGATATCCTTTTTCTTGTCATGATTCAGGATAAACGTACCCGAAGCGATAAGCTCCAGAAGCCTGTCCAAGGCAATCCGCCACCTTTCCGGATCGTCCGTCGGACGGGCGATGACCCCGTCTTCGCCGTCCTTCGTCCCCTTTTCCGTGGGGAAGATATAGCCGGCCTGGACGACTTCGGCCCCGGGATCCTCTCCGCTCGCCCTCAGCATCGTCTCGGCCGCTAAGGCATAGAGGGCATGCTGGATTTGTTCGCCTCCCTTCACGTAGTCCTTTTGATCATAAGCATGGGTGCCGCCCGTCTTGTAATCCCAGACGTGATAGCGCGACGTCCCGGGTTCCCGGTCGACCCGGTCGATTCGCCCGCGGAGCAGGATGTGTTCGCCGTCTCCGACCGGAATTCGGACCGCCTCTTGGCCTTCGCCTCCGAATCCCATTTCAACCTCGACCGGCTCCGTTCCGAGTCCCCTGTCGAGCTCCAGAAAAACACCGACATCCCTTCTGAGCTGAAGGCATTCTCTCCGGAAGACGTTGTCGCTCGGAGGCGGTTTCAGCTTTCGAAATGTCTCGACGGTTTCATCGAGGATCTTTTCGATGGCGGCCTTTCGATTTCCGGCCGCGGCCGCCTCTTTGGAATCCATCACCTCGGAGACGTATTCCTGGAAAACTTCATGGAGCAACGTGCCCCGTTCCATGGGGTCGAGCCAGACCCCGGGGTCTTTCTTCGTTTCCTCGGGTTTCCGGACATTGAGAATGTAAGCCAAAAAGTAGGCGAACGGACAGGCCGCGGCTTTCTCGAGCCTCGAGCAGGACATGACCACCCCGTTCTTTCGGGGATCGAGCTCGTGTCCCCGCGGATGGATGTTGCCGTCGTACTCCGTCAGCCGGTCGCCCGCACGCGCCGTCCACGCCCTCAATCCGTCGCGAATCCCCTGATAAACCTCTTTCACGGCGTCCCCGCCGTCCAGGAGAACTCCCTCCGAGACGAGTCTGGAAAGCCACCAGTCCGTGCCGTCAAGCGCGGCTCCGCCGCCCGAACCGCCTCCGAATCCAACCGGTTCGCCGATCGCGCCGAGCATTCTGTCGTAATCGGCGTCGGGCGCACCTTCCCTGATCCGGAAGACCTGGAGAAGAATCGACGACGGAAACGACGTCCGGTCTTCCTTGATATCGTAGGCCGAATAGCTGAATACCGCCTTCCCGCGAAGGCCGGACAAAAGCGCGGCCATATCATAAAGATTCCGGCTCATGCGCCCGGCCGAAAGCTCGAGGCTTTCCGAAATTTTCGCTCTCTCCTCATCGAGAAGCACGGGATCCTGGCCCGACCGCGACGGGAACTTGCCCTCGTCGAGCCCCACGACAAATGTCCGGCCGCGGCCCGAGCGGGCGCCCTGCCGGTAATGCGAGATATGAAGACATCCCGGTTTCGGCCACGATGCGCCCACGCGGATGCCGGATACGGCGTTCACGACCTTCTCCATGGCTCCGTCGAAAAGCATCGGACCCGGAAGGATTTCCTCCAAAGTCCCCAGGCGTTCCATCGCCGCCTTGATGAAGGCCGCTTCGTTTTCTCCGCCGGCCTTCACATATTTCCTGAGAAACTCGACGCAGCCTGCGCATAACGCGCCGAAGTCGATTCGGCCGTCACCGAGTTTCTCCGGGACCAGCTCGAGCAGATCATCGCACAAGCGCCGCAGACTCTCCGCATCATCCGCCCTCCGGCGATCTTTTTCGGCTTCGTCGGTCTCCCCTTCTTTTTCGTGAGCCGACGCCATGACCCGAAGTTTCTCGGACAGCACCGGCAGTACCTCCGAATACCTGACGCGTCCCCAGCCGACGCCCGACGTCCGAAGGAGGTGAGCCAGGACCGGGCCGCCCGGCCCTTCGTCCGGCGATGCTTTCGGCGGCCTGAACGCCGGCGATTCGAAGATGCGCCGCAGACGAACTTCGTCGAAATCCTCCTTGATCCACAGGAGAAATCCCAGCAGAACCCGTCCGGTCGCCGTCATGAAGGCGCCCACCCCTTCGGCAAACGTCGCCGGAATCCCGAGTTTTTCGCACAGGGCATAAAGAAGATCGGCGTAGTTTTCGGTGTCCGTATAGACGATTTCGGCATCGTCGACGGTCGCGCCTTCCGCGGCGATTCGCCGCAGGACCTCGCGGACTTCGTTCCGGCGGCCCAGGGCTCTGAAGATCTCGATCGTACCGTCGCGGAAGGGTGCCGGCGCATCCGCGCTCTTGAAGAGCCAACGGAGCCGTTCGACGTCCGTCCGGCATTCCGGCGCCGGGCCGGAGTCGTCCGTGGGCCGCATGCCGCGCGGCGGGGGGAGACCGCAGGCGGGGTCCTCGACCAAAACGACAAGATTCGACCCGCAGAGTGCATCGACGAAATCGCGCTCGATGCCGCACAGGACATAGCGCCGGGGCAGAAAATACCTGGGCTCCCCTATCTGAGGTCCGTTGCGACCAAGGATGTCCGCGGCGGTCGAGATCAGCCGGGCTTCGTCGTAAAGATTCCTTTTTTCGAGGGCATCCTCGACGCCGGCCAGAATGTGTTTCAGGTCGCTTTCTTTTTCCGGACTGATAAGGCTGCCGGCCGGGACGGCCGCGGACGAAACGCCGCAGATCCGAAGCTCACGGACCGTTCGCGTCAGGGCTTCGACGATCCCCTTGTTTACGGGGTGTTTCTGGAAATACCGAAGTTCGCCCGAGTCCGCAATTGTGTTGAAAACGTCGTCGACCACGGCCTGAAAGCCGGCGGGCGGAAGGGGCCGAAGCCCCTCGGCCGCAAGGACGCCTCCGGCGACATCCCGGGCCAGCGAGGTCAGAGTCTCGGCGCGGAAATTGATCCAAGGCGTCCCCGCCCGGACGAGGATTTCCAGGATGTGATGTCCCATCGCCCTTTCGGGAACGATGAGAATCTTTTCTCCGCGGGGGTGCGCTTCGGCGGCGGCTTGAAGCTCGGAGATCAAACGATTGACCGGCATCGCTCCCTCACTTTCTTCGGCATCAACCGTCCTCTTCTTATCACATTCCGATGCCGCTTGAACAGCAACCTCAACCCTCTCGTCAACTTGAAGCCCAGCGAGAATTTTAAGGCTTCAGGAACGCGTCTCAGCCCCGCTCCATCTCGGTCACCACGCGTTCGAGCTCATCAACCAGAGCCGGACGGTCCGTCATGCGCTTCCGGAAAAGGTCCACCACCGCCCTCACCTTGGTCTTGTCCTTCTCGAGAAACCTCAAGCTCAGAAGCCACGGCCCGGCAGGCCAGGGGAACTCCCGGTCCTCCTTCCGCCGATTGGGAAAGGTGCACGTCCCGGGGCACCGATTGATGATATTGTTCATATGCCAGTAAGCATTGCCGCCGGTATCGAAATAATTCCGCTTCGTTTCATAAAAAATGGACTCATCGCCGTGGTTTTCGATGTGGGTCGCCAATTCATCGAAGAGGCCCGCGTCGACCTTCTCGCGGACGATGTACTCGTGCGGCCACGTCCTGGCGTAGGTCTTGGCGAACGTCCAGGGCGTTTCGGCGATGAAGTCCTCGAGTCGCTTGGGAAGTTTCTTGTGATCGCTCATGGCCGTCCCCCTTTCTCCCGCATTCATATCAGAAACGAGCCTGCCTATCCGAAAAGCCGAGTCTATCCGGCGTTAGTATTATTAGGGGAATAAAGGCGATTCATGGTTGGCCTGAAAATAGACTTGATGTCCGCCGGCATACTCATTCTCGTTTCCTTCACCCGCATGAGACTCGAACGCGAAGGCCAAGTCTGTCCAAGATCTCAAGCTTTCGGCTCTTTCGCGGCAGGTCATCGCACAGAATCTCCGCAATAGCCAAGCCGCTTGGCTCAACATCGCTCCGCTTCCAGCAGCCGGCTGAGCCGTGGATCGGATACGCCGTAACTCACGACGGCAACATCAAGATCGGCATTCTTATAGAGGCCCAGGGCGCGGCGGAGTGCTTCGACAATCCAATCGGCGCTATTTCCGAATACGCCTCCCCCAAGCAGGGTCAGAAATACACACGGGTTTCCGGTCCGCTCCGTATTCAGGATTGCGGCGCAGATCGTCGCTTCGTAGGAGGCCTCCAGGACAAGCCGCGCGAATTCCTCCCAGAGATCCTTAACATGCGGCGTATAGGCGACCGGCAGGGCGGAGCCGTAGACTTGGGTCACCCTGTGCCCGCAACCGTCAAGGGTCACTTCCGTATCCCGCTGTATGCCGATGCGCAGCAACCGTCGCAACTCATCGCGCTCGCTCTCTTTCGATGACCGAAGCCGCTCCCTGATCTCCGTCAGGCCCTCGTGCGTTGCCAGGGCATAGCCGTTTTTCATGTCCCAGAGACGGCCTCCCGCATTTCCCAGAGCGGCGCCGAGATCCGCCAGGCAATCGATCTGATTATCCGCCGACTGGCCGACTCGCCCGTTGACCGGCGCAAAATAATTGCGATAGATCGTTCCCGCGCCGGCCGAAATCGCACATGCCGGCCCCTGGGTTGGATCGTTTTCATAAATCCCGACGCCCTGCTCGGGCGTGACGGCCGGAGACGCCATTTCGAGACAATTGAACTGGGACGCCGCCTGGAAAAGCGCCCCGGCATGTCCTGGATCGCTATGCAAGGTTTGGACGTCGGCGACCATTTCACGGACAGATGTTTTCCCGGCCGGCATTCTCCGCAATCGGACACGCGCTCTCAGTTCGTCCAGATTCGGCGTTTCCCATTCGCCGTAAATCCAGGACTTGCCGTTGATGAGCGATTTCAATCTGCGACCTTCGTTGGTGAGATTTTCGCGCACTCGTTGCGGCGATTCCTCAGCAAAACCTGTCAGTCTTTCAAACCAGGTCAAAATGTATCTCGCTTACGCTTTCCGACTCTCCGCCTTCAGCTTCTCGAGCGCCGATGAGGCCGACTCGATCACCCGCTCGCTCACGGCCTCTACGAACATGTCATGCTTCGGCCAGGGCAACGCCAGGATTCTTTTGTCCCGCGACCTCCTTCAACCTTTCTCTTCTTATCACATTCCGATGCTGCTTGAACAGCAACCTCAACCCTCTCGTCATCTCAAAGCTCATCCAAGGTGTCAGGTTTTTCAGGCTTCGGAAATAAGAGCGTTGAATTTCCCGAGAAAATCCCCTTCGAGAGCTGCGTCGAGCTCGCTCAGCCACAACCTGATGTATTTCTTATCGTATCCGGGATTCTTCAATAGGATGGACGTGATATCTTCGAGATCCCTGGCCCTCCCGGCGACAACCTTGTGGATCACGACATCCTCGAGAGCGGCGAAACGGACGGGAATATCGTCGAAAGCGACCGTCGTTGCTCTTTCGATGGCCTGCCGCTCGTAGGGCGAGAAGGAAAAAGGGAATGTGTCCGGCCGCAAGTTCGACCGCGATCCTTTTAATCAGATCTTTGAACATAGTTCGCGGCCCGTGCGATCCGAATCTTGACTTCGATCCCCTCAAGCGGATTCTTGGGCGGCAAGGTTCCAAGCAGGACGGCCTCTTCATAGAGGGCATCCAGAATCCGGAGATTCCTCTCGATATCGACCTTCTCGGCGGCCGTTCGAGCCGCCTCGAAATCCCGGAGTTTTTTGGAGTTTTTGACCATCGGTCCGCCGCTTTCGCTGTTATTTTATCACAGCTTGAGTCAACTATGCTATCCTGCTTTGGCTGCTGGATATTACTGATAATAAACAACTTAGATTTATTTCAGCCGAAAAAACGGCCTTTTTAGCTCTATTTCTTTTGTTATCAGTAATATCCAGCAGCCAAAGCAGACTTAGAAATAGAACGCGCTTGACACCGGCGACGAATAGCTATATTGTGTATACGTTATAGATAACAGGAAGACGAGAGGCTCATGTCCGATCAATTGATGATCCGCATCGATCCCAAACTCAAGAAAGATCTGGACCGTCTGTCCAGGGCCGAGGGCAAGACGACGAGCGGACTGGTCCGGGAACTCATCAGCGATTACGTCAAGGACCGCGACATCTCCGCGTACATCGACGGTCTCTGGGACAGGATCGGGAAGAAGCTCAAGGCCGCCGGAGCCACGCCCTCCCGCATCGCCAAGGCCGTCTCCGAAACACGAAAAGACCGCCGATGAAGGCCGTCATCGACACCAACATCTTCGTGTCTTCGTTCTTCGGCGGAAATCCCCGGAAAATCATCGACCGCTGGAAAACCGGAGGACTCACACTCTGCCTGTCCGCACCCATCCTCGAAGAATATGCGGCGGTTCTCCGAAGACTCGGCCTCGAGGGGGAAGACGAGCTCCGGGAACTTCTCGATCTTTTC
>JAWSUF010000023.1 GCA_033549365.1 Acidobacteriota bacterium | reverse complement strand
ACGCCTATAGCCTGCTAAACATCCACATATCTACAAGATACAGATGGCGCAATCCATAAGTCGTAAAGTCGGGCTAGTGACCGCCCTGCGCGAGAATGTTCCCCAGTCGCTTCTAACCGCCGCGAAAAACGGATCCATGGATGCGACGACCGGCCTTCTTGTGGAAAAGCTGCGCAAATCGCGGGGCCTGGCGCCCGAGGTCTGCGCCTGGGCCGTTGCGGCCTGGATTGAGGCGCTCGGACTGGCTTCGGGTGCGAGGAAGCCGCTCATTCCGGCAGCTTCCCTCCCCGGTGCGAGAAAACGGCTTGGCCGCCGCCGCTCGTCCGGCGTTTACTGGCCCGGAGTTCTAGGGATGGCGGTCACCGTGGATCTCATCATCGTTCTGACTTCTCCGTTTCTCGGTTTCACGGCTCGGTCGATGGATATCGTCCTCGAAACCGCCGGCCCGGTGCTGGGCTTGCCGCTTCTTTTCGGCTTTACCGTGTCCGTTATCTACATTTTGGCTCGTTTGGAGGGTAGGCTTTAATGCGCCATATGCTCGCCAAAGGAATGACCGTGGTTTCCGGCAGGCCCGGCGAACGGCAGGGCCGCGTGGGGGATTTTCTAGGTTCCGGCGGTCAGGGAGAAGTCTATCGCGTGACCCGGGGAAACGAAGCCCTGGCTTTGAAGTGGTATGATCCGGAATATCTGCGAAGAGATCCGGGCTTGATTCCCCGCCTGGACAGGATCATCGCCGCCGGACCTCCCAGCGATCGATTTCTCTGGCCGCTCGAAAGGGTGACCGTCTCCGGCGTCCTCGGCGAGGGCTACCTGATGCCTCTGCGGGAACCGCGTTTCCGGGGATTGAGCGAACTCATGAGACGGCGGATCGAGCCGAGTTTCCGAGTTCTGGCGACGGCCGGTTTCGAATTGGCGCACAACTACCTCCAGCTTCATGCCAAGGGATTCTGCTACCGCGACATCTCGTTTGGAAATGTCTTTTTCGATCCGAAATCCGGCGAAATCCGGATTTGCGACAACGACAACGTCGATGTGGACGGGCAGGCCGGACATATCGAAGGGACCATGCGTTTCATGGCCCCTGAAATCATCCGGGGCGAGAGCGGCCCCTGTATTGAGACCGATCTTTTTTCTCTGGCCGTGCTGCTGTTTTACCTGCTGGTCGTCCATCATCCCCTGGAGGGTGAGCGGGAATTGCGCATCCGCTGCCTGGACATGGCCGCCATGCGCGAGCTTTACGGGATGAATCCTCTTTTCATTTTCGATCCGCATGATCCCGGGAACCGGCCCGTTGCCGGCAGCCATGACAATGCCCTGGCGTTCTGGCCGCTCTATCCCCGGTGGCTGCAGGAACTTTTCGCCCGCTCTTTCGGCGATCTCAGGCGTTGCCGCTCGGGACGGCGTGTTCGGGAAAGCGAATGGCGCCGGGCCATGGTCGTCCTGCGCGATGCGATTGTCTACTGTTCCGCCTGCGGCGCCGAAAATTTTTTCGATGCCGCGACTGGAAAGAGCACGGGGCACCGGCCCGGCTATTGCTGGTCATGCCGGCGGAAAATCATGCTGCCGGCGTTTGTGAAAATCGGGAGCGATGCGGCGGCCCTCAACCATGATACCGTACTTTATCCGCACCATCTTGTGCGGGGCCGGCTCTATGATTTTTCCATGCCGGCGGCCCGTATGGAGAGGCACCCCTCCGAAAAAAACCTGTGGGGCTTGAAAAATCTGGGTCCGGACAAATGGACGGCGGTGCAGCCGGACGGCCGGGTTAAGGATGTGCACGTCGGGGCGTCCGTGCGATTGAAACGGGGGATGACGATCCATTTCGCCGGCGCGGCGGGCGAGGTCATTCTGCCGGAATCTCATGTTCCCCGGCTGGAGGGTTGAAGGGATCGGCTGCGTGGTTTTCAGAGGCCGACTGTTGCTGATAACTCAAAACTTTGCTTGAGAGCTGATTATTTTCCAAGAACATATGTATTTATAGCTGGGCAATAAGGAATGACTTTTGACCAATATAAGTTGCTTTGAAAAATACGATCTCTGCGAGAGGAGGATTTCATAGATATGATAAAAAAAGGGTTTTTATGGGTGATAACGGTTATCGGATTGATCACCGTGTCTATCGGCGCAATATTTCTATGGGCGAATCACCTTGAAAACCCCCTGTCGCCGGATATGCGGGCTGATCTCGTGGTTGTGGAAAAATCCCGTCGCCGACTGACACTGTATTTTAAAGGCGAGCCTTTGAAGACATACAAGATATCTCTGGGGCGCGTTCCGGTCGGTCCGAAAGAGCGCGAGGGCGACAACAAGACGCCGGAAGGCCGCTATACGATCGACTTTCGGAATCCGAAGAGTTTATATTACCTTGCACTTCATATTTCTTACCCCAATCAAAAGGATATTCAAGCTGCGCGGGAAAAGGGAGTTTCGCCGGGCGGAGACATCATGATTCACGGCTTGCCCAACAGGTTCGGCCGACTGGGCAAGCTGCATCGGCTTGTGGATTTGTCACGGGGTTGCATCGTTGTGACAAATAAAGAGATGGATGAACTATGGCGCGCGATTCCCAATGGGACGCCGATCGATATAGAGCCGTGAGGGTGATTAGAAGTTCAATGCCTGAAGATGATCAGGTTCCGTGAGTTATCTTGGCGATACTGAACAGCCGTTCGTTTGCGGGCGTGATTGGATACAGTAGAAAAACTAATTCGCTGCCTTCTGCAGCCAAATGAAATCAACCCCGATCTCGGGTTGGGTAATATCATTGGCGGCGCCTTCGAACTTAAGTATCAGCGTTTGGTCGCCGACGTCGAGATCCATTGGTGGCAAACTGAACACTCGCGATAGGACGCGATGAGGAGCGCGGAGGTCGAGCACGCCATCATCGGACCCGCCATCCCACTTCACGGGCTTACCGTTCAGCGTGGCTGAGACGCGGCCGGAATTATGAGTCATGGCGAAAGTAACATGGAGGCGCATCCGGCCGGCTTCCTCGGCCTTCAGCACGAAAGTTTTTGTTGCGCCTGCCGCTTCGGGCAGCCACAGCAACGCAGCGCCTCTTGTCCAGATCGCGCCTCCCAGATATCGGGTGTCGCTTTCTTTTTCTCTTTCTCCCGCCTCCCGCTCCTCAACCACCACAGCCTCCGCCTCAAAAAACACCGAATCCCTTGCGCCCATCCGCGCCGCGGGCGTCCAGGTCTCCGGCAGGGCAAGCGGCCGGACATCCTCCCGCGTGATCGGCATGTGGTCGTCCATGCAGCCCGGCACCGCATAATGATAGCCGATCCTCGCATAGGACAAATCCGGCGTCGGCTCATGGGGATAGAGCTCCATGTCGAAGCGGATGCCCGTCCGGAAGGGCAGCGGGTCGAGGATGTGCCAGCGGAAATTGGTTACGAAGCCGCGGTTTCCCGGCCCGTCGTTTCGCGGCTGGCCGCAGTAGGGGAAATAAAAAATGTCCGGGGAGGACCAGGAGTAATTGTAATAGTCCTCCGAGCCCGTGCCGAAGGTCGAGGGAAAACCCTCGCCGTCGACGAAGATCTTCTCGTCGCCTTCGCCCCACCAGTTGCCGTAGGGCGTGGGGACGGGCGAGGGGTTCATGATGTAGGAGGTCGTCCCGACATAGACGCCCCGGCCCGAGGCCGCAAGAAACGGCAGATCCTGGACCTCGCGGTTCGAGGCGTGAAGGCCGTGATCGGCGCGCCAGCGGGCCCGGAAGTGCATGGACTCCCCGTCCCGCCAGGCATAGTCGGCCGTCCGGACGGTGCCCGCGGCCTCGACCGGCTGGGCGCCCATATTCTCGAGGACGATCCGGAGCGACTTGCGGAAGGGCATGACGAAGCGGCAGACCATGGTCCCGTCCGGATGGACGGAGAAGGGCAGCGACGCGTAGGGATTGACGCCCGGCGCGGCGCCGAAGAAATCGCCGACCGGCGCCTGAACCTGGCCCCAATAGAAATCGTCGCACAGGATGTGGAGGACGGTCTGGCGCAGGGCCAGATCGCGGTCGGGGGCGTCGAGCTTCAGGCTCAGGGATTCGACGGCCGCCGGCCCCTTCTCGATCTTGAGGATCTCCCGCTTCTCTCCGGGGAGAAGCGAGGCGCGGATTGCGGTTTCCCGGCCGTCCGGCCGGAACGGATAGCGTCCGTCGGGATCGTCCAGAACGGCCGCGACGCGCGCGATCGTCCCCGCGGCATCGACCAGGTCGCCCGGCGAGAACGTCCGGACCCGCGTCCCGCCCGGGTAGAGGCGGACGCCGATCTGGTAGAAGTGGATCTCCTGGACGTTTCCGATCCAGACGAGCTTCATGCCCTTCTGGAAGGGGATCGGGGCATAGGCGGCGTCGCGCTGGTAGAGCGTGCGGCGCATGAGGTCCGGGTCGAGGGTCTTGGCCTGGGGAAAGGCGTCGTAGGGGAAGCGGAAGAAGGACTCGGCCTCGCCTTCGTAGACGGGCGTGCTCCGGCCGTCGAGGTGGAGGCGGACGCGGCCCCGGATTGCGGCCGTCCAGAGGCGGACGACGGCCCCGGGGCCGTTGACCTCGGCCATCAGGTATTCGCCGATGCCGTCCTGACCGGGCGCCTTGAGGACCTTCTCGAAGTTCGGGATGGGTTCGCGGCCGAAGCCGTCGGAGTTTGCGAACCAACCCGGCCCGTCGGGGATCGTGCTTCGCCGGTCGTAGGAGGAGAACTGGACGGTCTTGTAGGCCGGGTTCGGAAAGCGCGTCAGGGCGGTGAGGTCGATCATCTCTTCGATGAGGGAGGCGGTGGTGATGACTTTTATGGTGTCAGGGGCCGCATGTCCGGCGCCGCCCATAGAAAACGCGAGCGCTGCCGCGGCAAGATAAATAAAGTGTTTTTTCATGTCGGATCTCCAATCTGCCGGTGGCCGGTGATGTCGGCCGTTCGCCGGCGAAAATGGCCGCCGCATGGCGCGCCTCATTATATGCCAAAAGGCAATATTGAAAAACGGAAAAGGAGGAGAAATTCGGGTCTCGGACTTTAAAAAGAAAGAATGGGAGCATATAATAAAAATATATGAAGAGAGGGGATGTCCATGAAAAAAGGCGTCATTTTGGTTTCGGCCTATGTGCTGATTGTTCTTTTGCCGGTGCTGCTGGCTCTTTTGACCGGACCGGCCGGAGATGGCTTTGTCATCAATCTGGCCAAAAATTTCGGCTTGATGGGCTTCGTCATCCTGGCTCTGCAGGCGGTGCTGGCTTCCAGGCTGAAATGGCTGTCCCGACCGTTCGGATACGATATCGTCATCCGCTACCACCGGAATCTCAGCATTTTCGCAGTCTTGATCCTTTTGGCCCATCCTTTTTTGATGATCGTTGGATATGGAGCCTGGAGCTTATTATGGGGCGGAGGCCTCATCATCTGGCTGGGTAAAATCGCGCTTTTCCTGGTGACGGTCAATGTGCTCATCAGCGTTTATCAAACCAAACTCCATCTGAAATTTGAACGCTGGCGGGTGTTTCATGACCTTCTGGGTCCCGCACTTTTGGTTTTGGCTTTCACCCACAGCTGGTTTATCGGCGGAGATCTGCAAGGGCAAGGGATGAGGGCCTTGTGGATTGTTCTGTTGGGCACGGCGATTTCGGTCTTCGTTTATCACCGGTTTATCCGGCCGTGGAGATTGAGCCGGAGGCCTTATGAGGTGACGGAGGTGAAAACGGAAGCGGAGAACGTCTGGACCGTCAAAATGTCTCCAGGCCGGCAAAAGCGTTTTGATTACATCCCCGGCCAGTTTCAATTCATCACGTTTCTCAGGAACCGGGGCCTTCCCGAAGAGGAGCATCATTGGACCATTTCATCCAGCCCTACTCAGGAGGGCTTTGTTGCCTCCACCATTAAGGCGTTGGGAGATTTCACGTCCACCATCGGAGAAACACGGCCGGGAGATCAAGCCGTGATTCATGCGCCCTTCGGCCGCTTTTCCTATCTCTTCCATCCGGATGAGAAGGAGCTGGTGTTTATCGCGGGGGGAGTCGGCATCACGCCGTTGATGTCCATGCTCCGATACATGCGGGACAAGAAGGAAAGCATTCCCGTAACCCTGCTCTACGGAAGTCCGGACAGAAAATCGGTGGTTTTTTATGATGAACTCCGGGACATGGAGCGGGGGGATTTTCCCAACCTGAAATTCATTCCCGTGTTGCAGAATCCTGAAAAAGACTGGACGGGCGAGAGCGGGTATATCGACAAAGACATGATTCAAAAGCACGTGGACACGAGCAAGGAGCAGATGGGATTTTACCTGGTGGGCCCTCCGCCGCTTTTATATAAGAGCATCGATAACCTTCACGCTCTCGGCATCAAAGACAAAAGAATTCACGTGGAAGTGTTTTCTTTTCTGGATTGAAGGAGGCCGGCATGAGAACGAAAAGCTTAAAATGGGTTACGGCGGCCGTTGCGGTCGTTCTGTTCCTGGCGGCCGTCCTGGCGGCCGTGATCCGGATTTCGTGATAACGGCTATGACGGAGCAAAAAAGCCAATTCCCGTAATAAAGGGTTTAAATCTTTCAGAAGACAAGAGGGTTCCTATGAAAATATTCGTGGTCGCCAACCCCGTAGGCGGGAACGCGGATGCCGAAGAACTGCGCCGGCTGCTCGAGGCGCACCTGTCGGGGTGCGTTTATGAGATCTTCGAGACAACAGGGAAGGACAATGTGTCCGAAGTCGTAGCCGAAGCTTTGGAGCGCGGCTTCGACCTGATCGTTGCGGCCGGCGGCGACGGCACCGTATCCGCCGTGGCTGCCGGGTTGGTCGGTCGCCAGGTCCCGATGGCGATCCTCCCCTTCGGGACCGGGAATATGCTGGCTCGGGAGCTGGACATTCCACTGAACCCGGATGATGCCGTCCAGTTGCTGGTTGAGGGGTTCCATACGCGCCGGATCGATGGCATGAGGGTGAAAGGGTGTTTATCGTTGTTAAGTGTAAGCATGGGGATTACGTCCATGACCATGCAGGAAACGGGCCGGGAGGAGAAACGTCACTGGGGTCAGTTCGCTTACCTATGGACGGGGATACTGCAGCTTGGCGGGCGGAGGTTGAACCGCTTTAAATTGGAGATCGACGGGAAAACCAAAACAGTCAGAGCCTCCGAAGTTTACGTCAGCAACAGCCGGATGGTGGGGATCAAACCGTTCAACCTGGGGCCCGATGTGCAGCCCGATGATGGCGTGGTATCGGTGTGCGTGATGAGAGCGCTCACCGTCTGGGATTACCTGCAAGTGGCGATACAACTGGCGTTCGGCCGGCCGAGAAAGAAAGAGATCGAATGTGATCTGGCGCGGCAGACGGTTAAAGTGAGCGCCGGTCGACAAATCCCGGTCCAGGCAGACGGGGAAGTCGTGGGCAGCACGCCGGTCGAGGTGGAAGTGGTTCCGGCGGCCGTTCGGGTGGTTGTGCCGAGGCCTGAATAGCACCGGGTCTCGGAAAAGGCCGCCGGCTTCCGTTTACGAACTCAGGCTTTGTAATCCGGTTCCGGCGCCGGGCGGTTGCCGAGAATCTCCTCGATGCGCTCCATGACGGCGGGCTTGAGTTTTTTTACAGCTTCAGCCGCCTTCATGTTCTCGACGACCTGTTCGGCCCGTGACGCCCCGGTGATCACGGTGCTGACATTCGGGTTCTTCAGGCACCAGGCCAGGGCGAGCTGGGCCGTCGTGATATCGAGATCGGCCGCAAGCTTCGCCAGTTTCCCCGTCCTGGCCAGGATGTCCGCCGCGGCCGCGCCCTCGAACCGCTTCCTGAGCCACGTGTAGCCGCGGACGGTCGGCCGCGTCCCCTCAGGGACGCCCTTGGCGTATTTCCCCGTGAGCAGCCCGCCGGCAAGCGGGCTCCAGATCGTCGTTCCCAACCCGATGCGCGCGTAGAGGTCTCGATATTCGCTCTCGACGCGCTCGCGGTGGAACATGTGGTATTCCGGCTGCTCCATGGTCGGCGGGATGAGGTGCTCGCGCCGCGCGACGGCCCAGGCCTCCATGATCCGCGTCGCGCTCCATTCGCTCGTCCCCCAGTACATGGCCCGGCCCGTGTTGATGAGGTGGGTCATGGCCCGGACGGTTTCTTCGACGGGCGTGTCCTTGTCCGGCCGGTGGCAGAAGACGAGATCGACGTAGTCCATCTGGAGGCGCTCGAGCGAGGCGTTCATGCCTTCGATAATGTGCTTACGGGACAGGCCCTTGTCGTTCGGCCCGGGGCCGCCCCAGAAAATCTTTGTGGCGATGACGAGGTCCGAGCGCTTCCAACCGGCCTTGCGGATGAGCCGGCCCAGAAGGGTTTCGGCCCGGCCGCGCGCATAGACCTCGGCCGTATCGAAGAAGTTGACGCCGGCGTCCCAGGCGGCCGTGAGGCACGGGAAGGCCTCATCCTCCCCGATCTGGTCGCCGAACGTCACCCATGTTCCGTAGGAAAGCTCCGACACCTTGAGACCCGAATGGCCGAGAAAACGATATTCCATGACGCCTCCTTGCTCTATGATTCTAACGTGTCCGGCGGGTGAGTCAAGGGGCTTTTCGACTTGACAGTTGCCACGGAAAGACATATCTTTGATATGACCAATAAAGTGGTCCATTAACAGACCATTCATGGGAGCGAGTTATGGCTGAATACTCCGATATTGTGCCTCTGAGCCGGGCCAAAGCCCGCCTGTCGAGCCTTGTCCGCAAGATCAGGGAGGAGCGCGGGACCTATGCCATCACCCACCGGGGCAAGCCCGAGGGGGTTTTGCTGAGCGTCGAAGAATATGAGTCTCTGATCGAAACCCTGGAGGTCCTCAGCGACCGCGAGTTCATGGCCCGGCTCGATCGGGGGCTTGCCGACGAGAAGGCCGGGCGCCTCCACGCCCACGACGAGGTTTTCCCGGAAAAATGAGAGGCCCGGCCCACCGAATTTTTTACACGCAAGAGGCGAAAAGAAATATTGAAAAGTTGGATCCCTCGATCCGGAGGCTCGTCCGAAACGCGGTTGAGTCTCTGGCCGCCGAGCCGGAGAAAGGAAAACCTCTGTCTCATGAGCTTGCGGGATTACGGTCGCTGAGAACGTCGGACTACCGGATCATCTACCGTGTCCGGAGCGGCGAGTTGGTCGTCCTGGTCGTGGCCGTCGGCCACCGCCGGGATGTCTATAAAAAGCTCGGTGAGCTGCTGAGCCTTGCGGGTAAAAGAAAGAACAAGTCAACAGGGTGACATCCAGGTCATAGCGCAGTGCTTGACGAGGGTGGAACCAGTTGTCGGTTCCCGGACGCAGCACTACCATAAGTTCGCCAGTTAGTGACATCGTTTTGTTGATATCATTACAGACACACGTTTAAAGAAGCCAAAGTCGCCACTACATTTACAGTCTTTCTTCCATCCCCAGCACCATTGTCCAGAACAGAATCAGGTCTGGATAAGACATGTTCGCTACATATTGAACTCAAACCAGGTTCGAAGGGCCGAAGGGGCGGGTCTTGCTTTTTTCGGCGGCAAACCATAGATTACGAGGCAGAGGTGAAGCCGTGATGCACAAGCTTCTCGTCCCGTCGCCCGTCGGCATGCTGGAGATCGCCGGAACCGAAAAAGGGGTTGTTTCGGTAAATTTCGCGAAGAAGGGCGCCCCCGCGAAAATGTCCGCGATGAAGATGGCATCCGGAAAAGCCGCTGCAATGTCTGCGCAGGCCGCCTCCCGCGCCTCCGTCCCGGCTCCACTCCGCGATTGCGCCCGCCAACTCGAGGAATACTTCGCCGGCCGCCGCAAATCCTTCGACTGCCGCCTCGACCTCCAAGGCACGGATTTCCAGAAGAAAGTCTGGCGCGCCCTGATGAAGGTCCCTTTCGGAAAGACCGCAAGCTACGGAAAAATCGCGCGCGCCGTGGGACGTCCGGGCGCGGCCCGGGCCGTCGGAGGCGCCAACCACGCCAATCCCGTGGCCGTCATCGTGCCCTGCCACCGCATCATCGGCGCCGACGGCTCGTTGACGGGCTACGGCGCCGGGATCGAGCGCAAGGCCTGGCTGCTTGAGCACGAACAGCGGGGCGCATAGTACCGATGCGATTGAGATCCGCGGAGCCGTCATTTCATTATTCGGATCAGCATTCATTCGAAAAGGCCCGCGCGTCCGATAGCGGTTCTCCCCGTTTTCGGGGTTTTATCTCTGATGAGGGCAACATATGGGAACTTTTTGCCCTCCCGGATGCGCCCCGTATTTACGGATGACATGGGCAAGAATATTGTCAGCACGGACAAGGTCGCCCAACGGCCTTTAACGAATACAAAAGAAGGAGACAGCCATGGTCGAAACTCTGAGTCAACTCTTCATGAACACGATCGCGTCCTATCCCAAGGATGATCTTTTCCTATGCAAGATCGATGGGACTTACGCCCCCATCTCTTCGGCCGAAGCCGACCGCCGGGTCCGGAGCTTCTCGCTCGGTCTCCGAGAACTCGGCCTCCAGCCCGGAGACAAGGTCATCCTTCTCTCCGAAAACCGTCCGGAATGGGCCATCGCCGACTTCGCCATCATGTCGGCGGGCGCGGCCACCGTGCCCGTCTACACGAGCCTCACGCCGGAGCAGATCAAATACATCATCAACGACTCCGAGGCCAAGATCGTCATCTGCTCGAACCGCGACCTGTGGCTGAAAGTCGAGGCGATCCGCGGCGGTCTGCCCAAGGTTTCCCGCTACATCCTGATCGAGGACGACGCAGCCGAAGGCGTGCTGACGATGTCCGAGGTCATGGGCCGCGGCGCGCCCATTCTCGCCGCCTCGCCCCGGCGGTTCGACGACACGGCCCGGCTCGTCAACCCCGGCGACCTGGCCTCGATCATCTACACCTCGGGGACGACGGGCGTTCCCAAGGGCGTCATGCTCTCCCACGGCAACTTCATGAGCAACATCCGGGCCATGGACAAGGTCGTATCCTTCACGCGCGAAGACACGATCCTGTCCTTCCTGCCGCTCTCCCACGTCCTCGAACGGATGACGACGTTTTCCTTCCTCTACAACGGCGCGACCATCGCCTACGCCGAGAGCATCGACACCGTGGCCCAGAACCTCCTCGAAGTCCGGCCGACCATCATGGTCAGCGTGCCGCGGCTCTTCGACAAGATCTACACGCGGGTCATCGACAACGTCCTGGCCGGATCGCCGGTCAAGAGGAAGCTGTTCTTCTGGGCGCTCAACACGGGAAAGAAACACAGCGCCTGCCTGCTCGAGGGGCGACCCGTTCCGGCCTCGCTCCGGATCAAGCGCGGCCTGGCCGCAAAGCTCGTCTTCTCCAAGATCACGGCCAAGACAGGCGGGCGGATCCGGTTCTTTGTCTCGGGTGGGGCGCCGCTTTCGCGCGACATCGCCGAGTTCTTCCATGCCATGGGGCTCGTCATCCTCGAGGGCTACGGCCTGACCGAAACCGCGCCCGTTCTGGCCGTGAATTCGTTTGAGAAGCTCCGTTTCGGGACGGTGGGCGCGGCTGCACCCGGCGTCGAGCTCAAGATCGCCGAGGACGGCGAGATCCTGGCCCGCGGTCCGAACGTCATGCTGGGTTATTACAAGAAAGAGGCCGAGACCCGCGAGGTCATGGCCGGCGGCTGGTTTCACACCGGCGACATCGGCCATTTCGACAAGGACGGCTTCCTGGTCATCACCGACCGAAAGAAGGACCTGATCGTCACGGCCGGCGGCAAGAACGTTGCGCCGCAGCCCATCGAAAACCTGCTGAAGGCCAATCCCTACATCCTGAACTCCGTCGTCGTCGGCCAGAACCGCAAGTTCGTCTCGGCTCTCGTCGTTCCCGATTTCGACAAGCTCGCCGCCTATGCCAAGGACAACGGTATCGCCTTCGAGGGACCGGCCGACCTCGTCAAGAAACAGGAGATCGTCGACTTCATGACGGCCGAGGTCAACCGCAGCACGCCGGACCTGGCGCCCTATGAGCGGATCAAGAAGATCGCCCTCCTCGACAAGGACTTCGATGCCGAGTTCGACGAGCTGACGCCGACGCTCAAGGTCAAGCGGAACGTCGTCGAGAAAAACTTCAAGCCGATCATTGACGCGCTTTATATCGAGTAGGCGCAGGCGGACGGTATCCGGCCTTCAGCCGCGGGTGAATCTCTTCACAAGATGCATCGGGACCTATGTCACCCAGGCAAGGCCCATCCGGGATCGCAATGGCCGCAATCCCATCCCTCGGTTTCTGACCCGACTTTCGCCAATAGTTTTTTCGGCAACTCGGAACTTATTGTATATCATGATGATAGCTCTTGTCTCGGTGTAG
>JAWSUF010000022.1 GCA_033549365.1 Acidobacteriota bacterium | reverse complement strand
ACTTCATGGGAATGGTAGGGTTTTGCGCCGGCGTCTGGGTCGGTTGGAGAAAAAAACGACCGCTCTTTTGGAATCGACATAATAGAATGGAGTAAAAGACTTCTGGAATAGGTTTTCCATCTGTGATTGGACGAAATACTCTTAGGATACGGCATATGATTGCTTTAGGTACTATGTTCGATACTCCGGATGGCGGAAAGACAGCTATGAAAGGTATCGGATATGATACTAACAATAGCGCGCTGGATATAGACTGTGATTCATTAATGAATTCTTGAGATTGGATATTTGGAGGAAAACATGGTTTTAACAGGGAAGCAATCATATTCAAAGACAAAATGCATTTCTGGCACAAATATTGCATTATTTTAATTTGGAGGATGAAGATGAACATGAAAAAATCTTTTTGTGATTACGAAGTGGAACTGAGAGAGGACAATTGCTCTCCGAGTGTTCTTGCCCTTTCCAAAGAAGCGTTTCTTGTGATAAAGTCAATCAGTGATTTTGAACCGCCTTCAATCGTTTTCCGTTCTCAAGAAAAGCCCGGCGTTTCAATGTGTGCCTACTCGAGTTCACATATCGATCGTTCTACCACAAAGTTGAGCTGTTGAAGAATTCTCAAGATGCAAGCTTGTGATTATCCGGTAAGATTGACGCATCTTTGGCGCTGGAAAGGGAATAACCTTGTTGTCCTCAGTGATGCGACTTTCAATTTGCGGAGGTTTGATTTAAACCCTTTCGGAGGGGTTGTTTGGGAATTGTCAGACGGTTCCAAATCCGTTGTCGAAATATGTGATTATTTAATAAAAGAAATGAGCCTTGATAACCCGCGTCATGTCCATGACAGTGTTCTTCATTTTATCCATCATTTGGAAAGCGAATGGTTGGTAAAAAGCAGGCGGGAACTCAATGAGTATTGCTGATAGAAAAAAGGATGTGCTGCTGGTTACCGGCCCTAGAGCGCCATGGGTGTCCCCGGCCTCATTTGAAGTTTCTGAAAATTCCTGTCCTCCCTTGGGAGTTCTATATGTTGCTCAATTCCTTGAGTTAAATGGAATATCCGTAGTGGTCGAGGATTTTTACAGATATGGGAAGAAGCCTTCAGATATCCTGCCGATTATCGATAGAAATAAGGCCCGAATATTGGGCGTCTCGACCAATACAGGAGGATATCCCTACGCGCTTTCTCTTTGCCGATTCGCGAAAAAACAGCATCCTGAAATCATAACCATTATGGGCGGAATACATCCCTCTGTCAGACCTCACGAGACATTATCCGACGATGCAATCGATTTCGTTGTAATAGGAGAAGGAGAGGAGACGTCTGTTGAACTTGTCTCCGCCTTGCTTGATAAAAGTATCAACAAAGACAAAATAATGAATATTAAGGGAATTGGGTTTAAAAATTCGGGTGCGATTATTGTCAATCAAGCAAGAAGCCCTATGGATATTGATTCGATTCCTTTTCCCGGCCGACATTTTATTCAACTTCCGGATTATTTACAAATGGGGGCGTTGATGGCCAGCCGGGGATGCCCTCATAAGTGTTATTATTGCAGCAGCGTGGCTATGAGCTCACATAAATACAGGTATAGGTCTCCGCAGAGGATTCTTGAGGAAATGAATTTGCTGAACAGTTTGTATAAGATTGTCGACTTTGAATTCTTGGATGACGATCTGACCGGCGATTCTGAAAAAATGCATGAATTATGCTCGCGATTGGCCACCTCAAAATTTCGGTGGGGGTGTCAGTCCGCGCTCAAGGATCTTGTTGCGGCTCCTGATTTGATATCCAAAATGATTGATTCCGGTTGTGCAAGCATTTTCTTCGGCGTTGAAACCGGCAATGAGAAAATGCTGAAAAAGATAAAAAGTATTTCTCGAAACGATGTTATCAATATGATGAAATATCTAAGGCAAAGAAAAGTTCATGTTTCTGCAAGTTTCATGATCGGGCATCCTTCAGACTCCAAGGAGACGATTAAGGATACGATCGATATGTTATTCCATTTGCGAGATCTCGGATGCCATACTCCGGTTTCGCTACTGGTCCCATTTCCCGGCAGTGCTTTGGCGAAGTCTCCAGATAAGTATGGGGTGCAAATCGAAACAGAAAATTACAGGTTTTATTATCATAACCAAGCGGTGATGAAGACGGAGAATTTCTCAAGAAAAGAACTGGAAACGATATATTTCGATATATTATATCGAATATCCTGTGAGAATAATGAGAAGGAGACATGATGAAAAAAAGCATATTTTTTGTTGCAATTCTGCTCATCATAACCTTATTGGTCAACGGGTGCAAAAAAAATGGACAGACCGATATTCCGATAATTGCCGTTGCTAATTATGGTGCTCACCCGATAATCGATACGACGATTAACGCCTTTAAAGAAAGGCTTGCTGAACTGGGCTATCGAGACAAAGAGAGTATTATTCTTCTTTGGGGAAGCGTTGACGGAAACCTTAATCTGGCCCCTCAAATGATTTCGGGGCTGCTTTCCAGAGGACCCGATGTAATGGTGGCAATTACAACTCCGATATCCCAGGCCGTCATGAAGAGAGCTCAAGGCAGAATCCCCTTGATTTTTTGTGGAGTAACGGACCCTGTTGGCGCGGGATTGGTTCCTTCTTGGGAAAACCATCCTGATTCCGGTGTCACCGGAACATCGGATCGATGGCCCTATGCTGAGCAGATGGATTTGATCAGACAGTTGTTGCCGGATGCGAAAAGAGTGGGGATACCGTTCAACTCGGGAGAAGCCAATTCGCAATATGCTTTGGAACAAATTCAAGCTTTGGCGCCGGATAAAGGATTTCATGTCATCACCGCCGTAGCGACGACTCCAGCGGATGTCTATAAAGCCGTAGACAGTCTTGTTTCACGCGGCGCCGAAGTGATTTATACCGGATCGGATAATACCGTCATGGCCGGCTTTCAATCCGTTTTGAAAATTTCTCATGAACGGAAAATCCCGGTTATTGTAGGGGAAAGCGCAACTGTCGAACAAGGAGGCTTGGGAACATATTCAGTCAACTACTCCGAGCTGGGCCGATCGACTGCGGATCTTGTTATAAGAATACTTAAAGGCGAGAAACCAGGTGAAATTCCGATTGTTACATTTAAAGGATCCCGTTTGATCTTGAATCCGGATGCGGCCCAAAGAATGGGAGTTGTGTTGAATGAGGAATTGTTAAGATCGGCGGAAATCGTTTATACGCAGCAGTGATTTTTCGATATCGGTTATAAGATGTTTTTTCCCCATCTTATGGCAGCCGCTCAGACTTTGGACACGGGGCTTGTCCAGGGGATGATCCACTCCTTGCTTGCATTGAGTGTGATCATTACTCTGCTGTCCCTGAATTTCCCGGACCTAACCATTGAAGGGAGCTTTCCTTTCGGCGCCGCCCTCGGTGCGGTTCTGCTTGTTGATGTCGGTTGGAATCCTGTGATATCGCTTGTGATCGTGTTCTTTGCCGGTTCATTGGCCGGCTTGTTAACGGGTTCTCTTCATGTGAAGCTCGGAATGAGCAAGTTGCTGAGCGGCATCAGTGTTGCTGCCATGCTCTATTCAGGAAGTCTTTTAGTTATGAGCGGCCGCGCTTCTGTTTCAATGCTGGACAAACCCAATTTCTTTTCGTTATCGGAAAAGGCTGACCTTTGGTTCAATTCTTTTCTTTCTGTCCCTTCGCGATACTTTCTTCATCCTGCGACGATAATTACGGCGGCGGCTGTCGTGCTTATTTTTTACAGCGTGTCAAATCGGCTCTTGAACTCTGAGTTCGGGGTTGTCTTGCGCGGCATTGGAATGAATGAATCTGGCATGCGATTCTACGGTCGAACTACAGGTGGTTATAAAATTGCAGGAGTGGCTTTTGCCAATGGGCTTGCGGCATTATCCGGATCGCTGGGATCCCAATTCCAAGGCTTCGCCGATGTGAATATGGGAATCGGTATCCTAGTTTCCTCTTTAGTGGCGGTGATGCTGGGACTTGAACTTTTTTCCAGGTTTCGAATATCTTTGAACAAACCGATCATGATCATATCCGCATCTCTTTCCGGTACGATCGTTTATCAGGTATTAATGTCGGGAATAATGGCGCTCGGCGCTCCTCCCATTTCGCTGCGGTTTCTATCGGGGTTTCTGTTGGTCGTCATCATCGCACTTGGGTCTAGCAAAAGGGAGATTGCATTCAAATGGTAGGTCCTTCTTTAGAGATTAGAAATGCCGGGAAGATCTTTTCGATGGGCGATGGCCGTCTTGTCCATGCTCTTGATGGATTCTCATTATCCGTTCCTGCCAATGGAGTTATCGCCTTGATGGGGCCTAACGGTTCCGGGAAAACCACCCTCTTGAGAGCTATTGACCGTTCTATAAAACTTGATTCAGGCGAAATCGCAGGGATAAGTCGGGATGACGAGGATACGGTCTCACCTTACCGCATTGCCCATATTTCACAAGATCCAGGCCATCGTACTTTCTCCCAATTGTCGATTGCCGAGCATTTCATGCTTGCGGAAATTCAGGGATGTCACGCTAGGCCATTTCATCTTGGTGTCAACAAATATCGTTTAAAGAAGTTTATTGAATTTCTTGAATACTATGGTCGGGACGATCTGATTCCTTTCTTGGAAAGCAGCCTTGATAAACTGTCGGGAGGCATGCGGCAAGCCGTGTCGATTCTTGCTAGTGCGATTCCCCCGTCAAGCGATGACACATTCGGATTGTTACTTTTATTGGATGAGCCCACGGCTTCTCTTGATAACAGCAACGAAAGGAAATGCATTGAGCTTATAAACAAGCTGCATTCTGAAGGGGCAACGATTCTGTTGGTAACCCACAATCCCTATCTTGCGGCAGAAATCGCAGATACAATAATATTTATGCATCGCGGTAAAAATTATCATGAGTTGAGAAAGGACGGAACGAATATCTCCGATGGAGGATCTCTGCATGAAAGAATAGCCCGAGTGATGCGGGAAATATTTGGCTTGCCCGATATGTTTTCTTCTGGAGAGAATTGAATGACAAAAAACATCAGCGGATTATATGAGAGCATAAAACATGAGCTTCTGCAGGCTCCCGGTGATGTGGTTGATCGTATAAAATGCTTGATGAATAGTCTAAACGCCGCATCCTTTGATTTGTCCAATGACAAAATTGTCCAAATCTGTTTGTGCTTTTTATATCTTAAGAAGAAAAAGGAAAAAGTTATAGATGCCTATGAAATAGGCAATAACGTTGTCCTGCCATGGTTCAGAAAAAGCAGCAGCAAATCTGAAATTCAAGGAAATGAAAAATTCATAGAATTCATAAATGGAGATTCCATTGGAGGGGTCGTTCCAAAAGACCTATACGAGTCAGTCAATAATTATCTAAAGAAAGTAATTCCTGAGGAACAAGAAGGATGGCATAAAGTCAAAGAGGGATGGTATAGCATTGATGCCAATAATGAGAATCCAAACATCCCTTCACGTATTGCTGTAGCAACTGACATTGGCATTGTAGATGTTCAGAGCCCTAGAGGTCAATATGGGATTCGAATAGGACTTTTATGTAAATCAACAACTGGCCTAGAAAAAAGTGATCATGAAGAAATATTGAATTTTATCAAAAAGCTGGGAGAACATGCCCTTGCATCAAACATCTCTGATATAGAAAAATGTTCTGTTTGTAATTTAATAAAAAAATGCCAAAATCAAACTGATAATAACGCTGATGAAGTAATTGGCCAAAACAATCAAATCGCTTGTATTTTATGTGCCATGTGGCACGATATATCAAGCCAGGCGATGGTCGTTCAAGCATATGGACAGAATGGTCAGAAAAATCTGACTATTTCTGAAAATATTATTCCTCAGATACTTATCCTGATTCGAGATGTCAAGGCTGGAGATAAGTCCCAAAAAGTACGATATTTTTGGTTTCCAAGTCAAATTAATGATCTAGTAGAAAGAAAAAAAAATAAAATTAAAAATATTAATTATCAAGACTTCTTACTAGAGATTAAGTCTAAAATCAATATTGGTTTTGTTGGAAAAGAACGAAATGTGTTAATGAATGGCTTAAAAGAAATGAAAAGAGAAACAGAGGATGCTTTTCAAGAAGAAATAAAAAAAGATTTACAACCGAATATTGACGAGAAATATAAAGATTTTTTTTTAAGCAAGCTGCGAGAAGAATTAGAAAACGAAAAAAACAGTTTTCCTGTAACTTATTCTTTAGCAAACATAGCCATGGATTTCAGTTCTGTAGAATTTATTGATGATTGGGCCAGAGACAAAAGGGTAAAATCGATTCAATTCAAAGATGCTGAAAACTCTGAAGGCTATCCACCCAGGTTACTTATTGCCGAACTGGTCTTGTTTGAAAACGTGTTTGATGAAGTATTATTTATTCCAATGTCGGCTCCCGCTGCATTTTCTAAAGAAGGATCCGCGGCGTTTGCTGTGACGATAATTGAAGCGGATTGGGTGATTTCATCAGAGGCAATTGCTATTGTTCAAAGCTTTGCAAAGATTTTATTTAACTATTTATTAATTGATATCCATAAGGAAATTGAAAATTCTTTTAATATTGATGAACACAATCTTATTATCGCAATAAAAAATCAGATATGTCGCATCTTGAGCACATCAGGGAAAGTGATTGAAATTGCAGGAAACGAAATAGATAAAGCCGAGATGTTTAATCCTTTTCTTGATTATAGTACGGCATTCTGGGTAAAGACAAACCCTAGTAACTCTAATCAGTTGCAGCTAAGCCTTGCAAGGATGATTGAAAAAAGCTTTTTTGCAGCCGGCAAAAAAGGAAAAAAAATGGGGTTTCTAGCTATGGAGGAGATGCTTGGTCATGAGGTAATTAAGGCATATAAACCAGTTTTTAATTCTATAAAATCAAACAAAGAAATTTATGCGCAATTGGCACTAACAGCTATCTTATATGGAATAATCCAATCCCCTTCAAATTTTGCGGAAGAGGAAATTAAAAAAATAGAAAAAGAAGAATTTAAGAGCTTAGCATGGAAAATTTATTTATTAAGAGATATATTTACAACATCATTTATCGAAAATACATTAGAAATAAATAGAAAACAAATTGACTGGCTTTGGAATTACTCTTTTAATATTACGGGTGACCTATTAATCCATGATAATTCGCGCTTAATAGTTAAATTAGTGCAAATACAATTAATATTACTGATTAATGCTTTAAAGCACTACAATAAAAGCATACTACCCGAATACTTCTTTCGATTAGACCACTCAAAAAAAATTATTCAATATCAAAATATATTAGCTGACAATCATGAAATTGGAAGCCCTGGATGCATAGAACTATCTTGGAATAAAGATATCGACGATTTGGTAATTACAGTAGAAAATATTGCAAAAAAACCCCCTCATGAATCAAATAATAAATGGGAAAGAGGAACTTATCAAGCTCTTGATTTAAGTTGCCAAGTCTTATATGAAATATTAGAAGAAAAATATGTTAGAGAAGAAGCAATAAAAGCATTTTTTGATGAAGCTAAAAACAAATTTAAATTCATTGTAAGAATAAAGGGGGCAATGAAATGAAGGAACATCTAATGCTGAAGCCTTCTCTTATTATTGTTGACGACATGACCGAGAGAATAACTAATATATTATACGCTTTAATGCAAAATAATTCGCTTGGCTATGAGTTAACCAAAGAAGAAATTGAAGAATTTTATAAAAATGTAACTTATAAATGTATCGGAAAGATTAGGGATAATAAAATTGTTGGTATCAACACTCATGGTATACATATTAATATGCTTGAAGAGTGTTTTAATGAATTGGAGGCCGGTCCTGCAATATGTTTTTTAGACATTGATCTGGCAAATAATCAACTAGATGACGCGGCAATGGAAAAAATTAGAGATATCTATGATGAGCATACTTGTCTATCTGAAATACACATTAAAGAGGCTGCAGCAACATATGCAGGTTTATTGTTTAATAAAGGATTTGGCCGTTTGCTAGTTTTAAACTCAACTAGAGGAAGAGGTAGGGGGCTAGTTGGATGTTTTAGAAATAGGAATGATTATTATGCTGCGCTATTTACTTCAGAAACGGAAGATGGTGCAAATAAACTGGTTAAGGAAGTATTTAAAGAATACAATGATCGTTATTTGCTTCACCCTTCCCCCGAAATAGCTGGAGTGCTTGGCTTAATACGGAGAGCCGTTTATGAAAGATGGGATACTGGTGTCCCTCATCCTTTTAATCATGACCTGTTACAAAATAAAGATGGTAAGGAAACACGTCATATTGAAGAAATTATGAGGCATTTTGACATTTCCACTGAATTGATTAAAAGTGAAAAAGAAGCAAATTGGAGTTCCATAAAGGGCCTTTTTATGGTTAGCCACGGTAATAATCAAATAGACCTCAGTGATTGTCGACGCATACTTTCTTCCGATATATTAAGAATAGTCTTGAATAATCTAAATATGGATGTTGAACTAATTGGAGATTTTCCCTGGCGCTTGCCAAAGTCGCCGGGAATTGCACTATTATTGGCACTAAAAAATCTTTTATATGTAAGTGAAAGACAAGGAGAAGAAGGGCCAAGTATAAAAATAAAAGGAGAAAAAGGCGATGAAATATTTAAAGGAAAAATTGAGCTCAAGTTTAAGAGGTTGTCTAATGGCAGCTTTTTTAACATAGAAGATTATGATCGCTATACTAAAAACAATGCTGAAAGACCTCAATATCATGATTTGAGCCGAGCTTTTTATGATTTACTAAGAGCTCAGGTCTTAATTGAGAATCCTCTTGCTAATAATATTGGTAATTATATAGAGTTATCGGCTTATATCTTAGGACTAAATACTCCTATGAAATATTACCAAGAAGAAATAGATGACTGTAATGTAGTGACAATTGAATGGGAAGCGATATGCTAGAAAACAATAAAGAAATAGCGGCTTATGATCATGCGGACACCTGTTTAAGAGAAATGATGAACTCTTGTAAGATTCCTGTAGAAACGATGCTAGCAAAGATTTGTCAAATAAAACTGGCCATTTGCCATGTTCATAATGAAAATGAATGGATGAATTTTATTGAAAAATCAAAACCGGGTTCAATACGAATCCGGACATCGACACAAGGGAGAGCGGGCCAAAAACACTATATTAAGGACAACGTTATTGTTCTTGAATTGCAGAAAGGCCATAATTTTAGATTAGGCGGTGTTCAGCAGCATGAGTGGGAATTCATAATTTCTGAACTTAAAAAAAATGGTATTGCTGAGCGGATTGTTAAAGGAGATGTCCCAAACAATATGATTTCTTATTTCGGCAATTTGTCTTTGGAAGTATTGCCGGCGCTTTCGATTCTCTGCCAAGGTTATCTCATGGTGCATTTCGCCGCTAATCCGAAGTTAACAAAGGATCTTAAAGTTAAAGAGTCGGAAGATTTGCTTAAACTTGCTGAATTCGCCCGAGAATATTCGTTTCCGCGTGAACTCCAGTCGCTTGTTGAAGAAGTCGAATCGCCTGACTTTTGGAATGTTTTCGATTCAGACAATAATGCCGATCTCACGAATCTTAGAGCAGAAATTATGAAAGATGTAAATAATGAGTGGGGAATGGACTCAATCAATCGGATTGCTCCGGTGATTAATCTGATTGAGCAATTAGGAAAGAGCATTCCCGCTCCTGAGTTGGTGATTGATGCCTATCTTGAAATCATAAAGAAGCTGAAATAATCAGATGACTAAAGATTGGCAAAGGCAAAGAGTAAACCTTAATCATTCATGGCTGAAAAACGAATTCATATGTCATTTGGAGGCTTTCCTTCAACGTAATGAACAAGATGCCCAAGATATGCGAAAAATGCAGGAATTCATCAATCAGGATTGGCCTAAATGGAAAGCGAATATTCTTGAGATAAAAAACCTGATAGATACGGCCGAGGAATACCTATCGCCCCGCAGGCTGTTTTCCGAACCACCTCTTAAAAACTGCCAAGTTCAAACAAAGGAATGGCTAATTGATCTGATTCACAAATTGTGGTTATTTAGAACGTCGACTGCCGAAATCATTGAAGAATCGCGAGCAGCATTCTTTTCATCATTACATTTATTTAAAAATACTAATGCGGCGATAGAAGAGAACATTATCCTGAGCAGGGAAAACTCCCAACTTCTTAAACAGATGTTTGAGAAGCTGCTCAATGATGTTCGCCGTCTTTCAACGTGTTTAGCTGCAATGCCTCACAAAATAAAGGTCGTTTAATGAAATTGCCAAGAATCCTAGTCATTGATGATCAACTTGGAGGTGTCCGAAAAAATAATCGCAATCGACTTAGAGAAAGCTTATGTTTTAAGGCCGGGTTAAAAGATATCACCGGGGATGTGACCAGCGAACAGATCGATAACCCAATTGCCGATGCGGTGTTTTGTCGAGGCCAGCGAATTGAAAACAACGTCATTCAAAATGATATATTAAGCACTCTGGGCGTCGTCAGAAAAGGTTGGCTGAATTGGCCGCGCTGGGCATTGCTGCTAGTGGATATGCATTTCATGACAGGCCCGATCAATGAGAACGGAGAGGCCGAGGGATATGAGGAAGACGAGAATCCTGAAAAATATTTCGGTCTAACCTTAATTGAACAAATCCGAAAAGATCCGGGGCTGTCTGATATCCCGATTGTCATTCTTACGTCAATGACACGTACGGAAATAGAAAAACGATTTGCCGACCAAGGGGTTATGGACTTTATCGACAAAACGGAGCTGACTCGGGAACGGCTCCACAAGGTAATCATGGATTGCGGACTTGTAGAAAGCGAGTCACTAATAGGTCGATCGACATCATTTCTTAAATGCCTGCGAGAGGCGAGGCAAAGAGCAAAGTTGGGACGCGACAATATCCTTCTGATTGGAGAGACAGGAACCGGGAAGGAAGTTGTTGCCCGCTATATTCACAACAGCTCATCCCGCAGGCTTAATCCGTACATTACGGTTTATACCCAGGGTGTTCCTGAAACTCTAATCGATGATCGGCTTTTCGGCCACGTAAAGGGCGCTTTTACGGATGCAAGAACAGACCGGGCAGGCGCCGCGGAGGAGGCACACGACGGAACACTTTTTATAGATGAATTCGGTGAAATACCGGCCACGATTCAAGCGAAACTCCTGCGATTGCTTGACAAAAACGTGAGAGAAAGTCAGCGCATGGGTGCTCAGTCCAGAGCTATACGAAAACTCGATTTGCAGGTTATTCTCGCTACAAATCGTCTGGATATCCTGAATGCGGATGATTTTAGAAAAGATCTTCTTTTCCGTGTTAGGGTGACAGATCCGATACGTATTCCTCCTCTTCGCGAAAGGAGAGAAGATATCCCTTTGCTTGCCGAACACTTTGTCCAAAAATATGAAAAGGCCTTTCAGCAAAGCCATGGGGCGGATAGCAGGAGCATAAGCAGCGATGCTATGGATTCGTTGGTCAATTCGGATTGGCCTGACAATGTGCGTGGGCTTGAACAAGCTATTGAATCTGCAGTTTACCGATTCCCGAAACTGCGGATTCTTTCCCCGAGTCATTTGCGCTTATCGGCTAATATATTCATGGCCGTGCCGGGGAAAAAATCGGATGAAAGTCCTTCTTCATCGCAACATGAAACAGAGGGCCTGGATTGTCTTTTAACAAAAATCGAAAGATATGATTTTGCCAAAAAATCAATAGAGAGCCAATTGGTTGGAAGATACCCCGTTCTTCAGACGTCTTTTGCCCGAGCGGCCGCCGGAATGCTGAAAGCCGCAATCATGATGACAAAACGACCGACGCCAAAAAACCCCGATGGGGATATCAAAATCCACCCTGCCGTAAAGATGCTCATGGGACAAGACGATATTTCCGCTTCTCAGGCAGCTGATATTATCAAACGTCTTCTGAATATTTCGACTTCCGATCACGAAGAAATCCTGAATGATCCTGTGTTGCGTCAAGCGTATGATACGGCGGTGCGTCTCAGACCTAAGCGACCTCAGAAGAAGAGAGGAAACTAAAAAAAGGACATGCCAAAGAAAGCCTAAGGTTCAAGTCGAGATCTGTGACCTGCCCCCCGGATCTTGGTTTATTCCGGATGCAACTTTTTAATAAAACCGGGCATTCGGAAAGAAGTTCGAAATGAAGAAGAAGTTCACAGAGGGGCAAATCGTCTTTGTTCTTCGCCAAGCGGAGAGCGGGACGCCTGTTGCGGATATCATTCGGAAGCTGGAGATCTCCGAGGTCACGTCCTATCGCTGGAAGAAGAAGTATGCAGGGTTGGGTGTTTCGGAGCTTTGCCGGTTGAGTCAGCTCGATGAAGAGAATCGCCGATTGAAGCGGCTAGTGTACAGTGATGTTTGCAATTTTACATAGGAGGTGGGCCATCGTAAACTCTCATTGGCCGCAAAACCGAATGAGAGGAGGAATATTACTACGATGGCCCAACAGCATTATAAGGCACTCTTCAAAAAGGCGCTATTGCAGTTCATCACGGAGACTGATCCCTTCCTGGCCATGCTCAAGTGGGTGATGACGGAACTGATGAGAATCGAGGTGGAAGCGAAAATCGGAACACCCAAAGGGAAGCACGCCAAGGACCGGACGACACATTTTTCGGGGACAAGAGTGAGGCGGGTCGATACCCGGATGGGAACGGTCTATCTTCTTGTGCCCAAGGTCCGGAAAGGCGGCTACGTTCCGTTCTTTATCTCGGAGAGACGCCGGTCTGAACAGGCCTTGATGGCCGTTGTTCAAGAGGCATTCATTAACGGGGTTTCGACCCGAAAGATTGAGCGCCTGGCTCATGCCATGGGTATTGAAAACATCTCCGCTAGCCAGGTTTCGGAGTTCAACAAGGAGCTCGATCATCATGTTGACGACTTCAGGGCCAGACCCTTGGCGGAGGAGTATCCGTTTCTCTGGATCGATGCTCTGTACCTGTCAGCCCCGACTTTCGCCAATAGTTTTTTCGGCAACTCGGAACTTATTGTATATCATGATGATAGCTCTTGTCTCGGTGTAGTACCTAAATGGCCTCGGGATCAAGCTTCAGGGCCGTTAGGAGCTCGCGTTCGGTGCTCTCCAGACGGCAGAGTTTCCGTATGGGTTGAGCGGATCCGGGATAATGATAGACAGCGCGACGGATGCCGCGGAGCGTCTCCAGGGCTCGGTCCAAGCCCATCGTCAGGCCGGCCTGACGGATTTTTCGATGGATGAGAGAGAGATAAAGCAGCGCCATGACGCAGGTCAGGCCGTGAACCCGGATCTTTGAGTCCGTCCAATGATACATCGGTTGCCAGCGGATGAGGTCCGGGCTCTTGGTTTGCCGGAAGGCGGCCTCGATCTTGTAGCGGTCCCGGTAAGTCCGGACGATGTCCTCCGTGCTCCAGTCCGTGTGATCGGTGAAGATGATGTTTTTACCGAAACGGGCCCGGTGGTCTTTCAGAACTTGGGGCCGGGTCCGGATCGACATCCGGTATCCGTTGTCCTTCGTGACCTGGACATCAAAGACCTGCCCGATGTGACTTTCGGCCAGGATGTCGTCAACCTTGCGTTGAATCGAGTTCAGGGTCGTCCGTCCGTCGGCCTGCGGAAGAGATCGCCGCAACTCTTGGAGTTTGTCCTTGGTTTTCCGGATCGTCCGGCTCAGCCAATGGATCTTTTTCCGATAGGTCCGGGGATTGAACGTCACGACCACCGCCCGCTCCCGGTCATAGAGAACGAGAGAGGTCCGGTAGATGAACAGCGGTTCATCCTCACCCTCCATCTCTTTGTACTCGGTCAAGGGAACTTGGCACAGGTCGGGATGATGATAGGTCGATTGCGTCCCAATGAACGACATCCAGGGGTTGGCATCGATCCGCGCGATGTTCTCCGGCGAGTTGCAGCCCTTATCGAAAACCATGGTCAGGTGTTCTTTTTTCCTCAACGCCCGCAGAAGATCCGCCATTTCGGCATAGGTTTGGAACAGAAGCTTGGAGTCATGGACCTGGGCCGGATAGAGACGGTGGAAGAGCGGGATGCCGTCCTCCCGGTTGCAGAGCAGGGCCAACCCGACATGACGGAGTTGGTGTTTCCCGGCCTTGGAATGGGCATGTCGAGCCAAATCGGAGACCGTCGCCGAACTCATCTGGGTGAAGAAGTTCGTCGTGTCGTACAGCAAGCAATCCAGAGAGACGTCGTAGAGCGAGACCACCTTGCGGGCGACTTCGTCTCCGATGGCTTGAATGTCCCCGGCCCGAACTTTGTCCATATGGTCCCAGAAGTTGGCCGAGTCGAGGGCATCCCCGTCGATGTCCCGGAACTCGTGGATGGCTGTTTTCTTGAGCCAGGCGCCCAAAGAGGCTTTGCTTTTGGGCTCGATGATCCGGTTCAGAACAATCAAATACAGATATTGGCCGACGCTCATGCCCTGGGCTCGTTTGTTGACGACCGAATCGACGATCTCCCGAAAGCCGATCTCGCGTTCGATGGACTCGACGACAGCCACGGAACCGAGCTCGAAGGTTTCGATCCGGGAGATTTCGGCGCCTTGAAGCCGGGCCTGGATCTTTTCGGCCGTCCCGAGATACTTCTGCCAAACGATCCGGGGTTTGCCGTTGACGCGCTTGGTTTCGGCCAGGTAATAGTAGGTACGACCTTTTATCTTTTTCTTGAGGATGTAAGGCATGCTCAGAGGTTATCATATTAGGTGCTACTTGTCAAGTATTATTTTCATAAATACCACATTATATTGTTGTTAGTATCAATATGCCACAACTTAGAGTTAGGTGCTACGTTGGCAGCTGCGTATGTTTTTGATTTTGCTTAAGTTATAGGAGGCTCATGGAATAATGGCGAAAGTCGGGTCAGCGGGCATGCAATAATCACCCCGAGATATAATCCGATTTTGTGTATGAAAGGAAAAGGAAAGAGCGTATCCTATGTTGGATTTTCCAATTCAACATGG